>DAIMJK010000094.1:0-11403 GCA_036722245.1 Lysobacterales bacterium | reverse complement strand
CAAGGCATCCCGAACCCGGTCCAGACCGAGGCCGCGCTTGGCCAGCCGATCCGGATCGACCTCGATCCGCACCTGGCGCTGACTGGTACCGCCGACCTCGACCATCGCCACACCGGGGACGCGTTCCAGCCGCGGCCGCACCTCGTCTTCGAGGAAGTCGCCGAGCATGTCCAGATCCAGCGGCGCCGTCTCGCGACCGGGCAGCGGTGCGATGCGGAAGTACATGAAGGAATTGGCTGAGAATGAGCTGGTCGACAGGCGTGGCTGATTGACGTTTTCGGGATAGGAACGTACCTGGCTGAGGGCGTTGTTGGTGCGGATCAGCGCCTCATTGATGTCGACGCCAAACGGGAATTCCAGTGTGATCCGGGCCCGGCCGGTACTGGCGCTGGAGACCATCCGGCGCAGGTTCGGCAAGCTGCGCAGGTACCGCTCCTGTTCGAGCAGGATCTCCTGTTCGACGTCCTGCGGGGTGGCGCCGGGCCAGCCGGTGTCGATCGAGATCGTGCGGACTTCCAGGTCCGGGATCATCTGCACCGGCACGCGCAGGGCCGAGGCCAGGCCGAGCACGCACAGGATCAGCACCGCGACCGCGATCAGCGTGCCGTGGCGGAGCAGATGCTCGAAACCGCCGCGTGGCGTGGGCGTATCGGCCATCGTTCTTCAGTCCCCGGCCAGTTCGATCGTCTGACCGTCACGCAGGGCCTCGTTGCCGCGCACGACGACCTGGTCGTCGGCGCTCAGGCCTTCGGCAATCGCCACCTGCGTACCGGCGTCGCGCAGCACCCGCACGCTGCGTTCGCGCGCAATCCAGCCGCCAGCGTCGCCGCGCTCGATGACGAACAGGCTATGGCTGCCATCGGGCCGCCGCAGCAACGCATCCCGACTCACCGCCAGCGCCGGCTCTCGCGCCGGCAGTGCGATCTCGACCCGGGTCGAGCCGCCGGCCAATAGAGCCTGATGGTCGCCATTCTGCGGTCGCAAGCGCAGCAGGAAGGTCCGTGCGGACGGGTCGATCACCGGCAGCAGCGCCTGCAACTGCGCCGGCACGCGAGTGGTGCCGGCGGCATCCGGCAGCAGGCTGTAGCTGGCACCGGCCTGCAACTCGGCATGGCGCTCCTGCGGCACCTGCACATCGATCCGCAACGAGTCCAGATCGATCAGTTCCAGTACCGGCGTGCCGCGCTGCACCCATTCGCCGGTTTCAGCCATCTTGGCGGCGACCACCCCGGCAAACGGCGCCGGCAGCCGGTGCCGCGCGACCAGCTCGGCCTGCTCGCGCTGGGCCGCGCGAGTCGCCACCTGGCTGGCGGGCACGAAGCTCTTGTCGACCAGTTGGCGCGCCTCGGCCAGCAGCCGCTTCGATTCATCCACCTGCGCCTGTGCCTCGGCTGCCTGCGCCTGCAGCCGCGCCAGCGCCTGCCGCGCCACCGCATCGTCCTGCCGCAGCAGCAACTCGCCGGCGGCGACCTCGTCACCGGCATCGACCAGCACTTCGGCGACCAGACCGTCGACCCGCGGCGACAGGCGCGCGCTGCGCTCGGCGCTGATCGTTCCGGTCAGACTGAAGCGCTCGCCAAACTCCGCCAGTTCCGGGGTCTCCACGCTCACTCGCGCCTGGGTCTGCGCCGTGGCCACCGCGCCGCAAAGGCTCAGCACGGCGCACATCATCCCGACGGCTATCCGCATGCTCATTTGTCCGCGTCGAATCCTTTCTTGACCTTGCACTATATTCCTTGTCCCGTGGCACGACTAAGCCCGACATTTCAGCGTATCGACTGAAAGCTGACGTGAAGGGGCAATCGGTCAACGCAGCATCGACAGCCAATGGGCGAGCAAGCGGCGCCGCCGATCCCGAGCGAGGTCAGCGCTCGGTCGGCTTGCGCGGCGCAATCAGTGGCGCCGGCTCCAATGGCGGCAGCGGTGCATTGCCAAACAGGCGGTCCCTGCCGGCGTGGGCACTGCCACTGGCTACCTCGAGTTCGAAACGCTCGTGGTCGCGCTGACGGATGTCGCCGGAAATGTCATTGGCGGTGTAGTCGTCCACGCCGAGCAGTTCGAGCGCCTGGCGACCGAACAGCATGGCCGACTCAAAGCTCTCGCGCAGCTGGTAGTCCACCCCGACATTGACCAGTTCACGTGCGTGCGAGCGGTCGAAGGCGCGAACCATCAGCCTGGCGGCAGGGAACTCGGCCTTGACCAGCTGGGCGATGCGCAGCGCGGCGGCGCGGTCATCGACACAGACCAGGATCAGCCGTGCGACGTCGGCGCCGGAGGCTCGCAGCACGTCGAGCCGGGTACCGTCGCCGAAATACACCTTGAAGCCGAAGCGCTCGGCGCTGCGGATGCGTTCGGCATCGTTGTCGATGATGCTGACATCGACTCCGCCGGCCAGCAGCGACTGACTGGTCACCTGGCCGAAGCGCCCGAAGCCGATCATCAGTGCGCAGCCGGACATGCCCTGGGCCGCTTCCACCCCTTCCATCGAGGTACCGGCACGGCGCAGCAGCGGCCGCACCAGGATCAGCAACAGCGGCGTCAGGACCATCGACAGCACCACGATGGCGGTGTAGCGGGCATTGACCTCGGCCCCGATCAGCCCGACCTGCGCGGCTGCCGCATACAGCACGAAGGCGAACTCGCCGCCCTGTGCCATCAGGACCGCGCGGTCCAGCGCCTCGCCGTGGGAACTGCGCAGCAGGCGCGCCACCAGATAGATGCAGACGGCTTTGGCCAGCATCAGCGCCGGCACCGCGATCGCGATCAGCTGCCAACTGGCGGCCACGACAGTCAGATCCAGCGACATCCCCACGGCAAGGAAGAACAGGCCCAACAGCAAGCCGCGAAAGGGCTCGATGTCAGCCTCGAGCTGATGCCGAAAGCTCGATCCGGACAGCAGCACCCCGGCCAGGAAGGCACCCATCGCCATCGACAGCCCGCCGCGATCCAGCAGCAGGGCTGAACCCAACACCACCAGCAGCGCCGCCGCGGTCATGACCTCGCGCGCCCTGGAAGCGGCAAGGAAGCGGAACAGGGGGTTCAGCAGCCACAGCCCGGCGACCACCAGCCCGGCGATGGCGCCCAGTCCGATCAGTACATCCATCCAGCGCGAGCCAGCCTCGGCCGTCTGCGGCAGAGGCGCCATGAAGGCCACCAGTGCGAGCAGCGGAACGATCAGCATGTCCTCGAACAGCAAGACAGAGACCATCTTCTGGCCTTGCGGCAGGGCGATGTCGCCGCGCTCGGCGAGTGCCTGGAAAACGATGGCGGTAGAGGTCAGCACGAAGCCGGCGCCGCCGATGAAGGCCTCTACCGGCGTCAGACCCAGGGCCAGCCCGATGCCGGTCAGGGCAACGATGGCCGCGCCGATCTGCAGTGTCCCGAGGCCGAAGATCTGACCACGCAGCTGCCACAGATGACCGGGTCGCATTTCCAGCCCGATGATGAACAGGAACATCACCACACCCAGCTCGGCCACATGCAGAATCGCGGCCGGATCGGCAAACAGGGCCAGTCCGAAGGGACCGACTGCCAGGCCGGCAGCCAGATAGCCGAGCACCGAGCCCAGCCCGATGCGGCGGAACAGCGGCACGACGATGACCGCCGCGGCCAGCAGAGAAACGATGCGAATCAGGTCTCCGGCGCTGTGATCGACAGCCATGGTCCTTCCTAAACGCGATCAGGGGGTGCGAATCAGGTCAGCCGGCGTTAGGCCTTGGCCGGTACGGCGCCGAACTGGGCTTCGGTCAATTTCCAGAAACCGCGCAGCCAGGTCGCGAACATACTTGCTTCGGCGCTGCCTTCGGTGCTGCGCCGATCGAGTTCGACCAGCAACTCGGCCGGGTGCTCGCCCTGGAAGATCACTGCCATCAACCGGTCGAAGAACTCGGTCCAGCCGGGGCCATAGACGATCTGTTCGCGCCGCGCCTGCAGCTGCGCCTGCTCGGCCGGGAAGTCCAGGTCCTCAGCAGGCTTGATCGCGACCGCCTGCACCCATGGCGAGTCGGCTAACACCAAAGCGGTCTTGAAGCCGGCCTGGCTCAGATAGATCTCGATCTCCTGCGGGCAGGCGAACTGGTTGCGGGCGACATCCTTGCGCGCCACCGACGGCCGGTCGCGAAAGCGGTTGACCTCGTAGGCAAAGCGCTTGAAACCGACCGGGTGGGCGAGGTTCCAGCAATCGAAGTAGAGCCGGCCGCCCGGCCGAAGGGCGCGATACAGATCCTGCAGATACAGAAACAGGTCTTCCTTGTCCATGTGAATGAACACTGCAACGCTGTAGGCCTTGTCGATGCTGCCATCGGCGATCGGATCCATCCGGGTACGGTCGAGCGTGTCGACCTGGGTGTTGGCGTGGTCCCGCAGGCGATCGCGGGCGACCTCGATCATCCGCTCGGAGATATCCAGTCCGTGCCAGTGCGCGATCCGGCCGGCCAGTTCGCGGCCAATCCGACCGACCCCGCAACCCAGTTCCAGCACCCGGTCGTCAGGCTGCAGATCAAGCGCGGCGGCGACCTGGTCGGCGGTATACAGTCCGGTGCAATGGAGTACTTCCTCATCGCCGCTGCCATCGACCGCCAGCATCGCGTTGACGCGGTCGCGCGCCTGGTGGTTCCAGAAATCCTTGTACGTCGCAAAGTCCTGCACGGGTCTATCCTGAGTTGAGCGCAGCGTGGCTTGCTGCGCGGAGCGGGCGATCAATGTGAGAAGGCCCGAGCGTTTGCGCTCAGGCCCTCGTGGTCACACCGGGGTGCTGCTTGGTCCGTCCGCAGCCAACGGAGTTCCCGCCGGCATGTGCCTTACCAGACCACCTCGGCCATCGAGCAGTTCAGCCCCGAGCCGATGCCGAGCAGGGCGATGCGCTTGCCCTTCACCAGCCGACCGCTCTCCTTCAGTTTCGACAAGGCCACCGGCACGCTGGCCGGGCCGATGTTGCCGAACTCGGGGAAGATCGTCAGCACCTTGCGCGGATCGATGCCGAGCAGTCGCACGAACTCCTCGGTGTGGACCCGGCTGACCTGGTGGATGACAAACTCGTCCATTTCGCCGATGACCCAGCCGAAGGCCACGCGGGCGGCCTGGAAGGTCTTGCCTGCCAGCTTCAGGCCCTCCACCAACAGCGTCTTGGTGTCCGTGATCATGCGGTCCAGGTTGCCGCGGCACAGGCGCGAGAATTGCGTCGCGGCGCGGGTGACGCTGCCCAGGTAGGCGTGGCCATCCGGGACCAGATCACGCCGGCCCATGACCATCGCCGCACCGCCCGAACCCAGCGTCAGCGAGGCAAACTCGCCGCGGAACTCGGCCTCGGTGATGTCCGGCCGGAGCATCCGTTCGATCGTCCGTTCCGTGATCACGCGGCTGTTCTCGCCATCGACGATCAGCGCGTACTCGATGTCGCCGCGCTCGATCATCCGCGCGGCGATGTCCATCCCGTTGAGGAAGGCCAGGCAGGCGTTGCCGACATCGAAATTCTGGCAGTTTTCGGACAGGCCCAGATTGCCGTGGATGATGCTGGCGGTGCTCGGTTCCAGATAGTCCCGGCACACCGAGGTGTTGATCAGGATGCCCAGCTTGCTCCGGTCCAGTCCGGTTTCGGCCAGCACCTTCTCGGCCGCCTGGGTCGCCGCATCCGACGGCGGCGTGTCCTCATCGTAAACCCGGCGGGCATAGATGCCGGCCACGTCCTCAAGCAGATTGCCGCGGATGCCCAGGCGCTGCAGCGTCGGTTGCAGCCGTTCGGTGATCTCCGCCGAAGTCAGCCGGTGCGGCGCTTCGACATGGGTGATTCCGGCGATGGCGACATGTTCAAAACGCATGGAGTTCGTTCCAGCCGACAAAAAGACTCTCAAACGTACCGAGTTTGGGGGGCTTGGGCAAGTGCATGTCGTTCCTTTGGAGGTGAGTCAAAGTACTGGCTTCGTTGCATCTGGGTGGGTGTAGGGCCCAGGGCTCAGGGCCCAGGGCCCAGTTCGGAAGCGACCTGGCGGCGAGTTCGAGACCGAGCAGGCGCTGGCCCGACCAGCCTCGAAGCGGCTCTTGACCCGCTGGGCCTTGGCCCTGAAACCTGCGCAGACATCCTGAAACACCAGTTCGACGCGCAGCCGCCATCACCGCGCCGCCGATCCCGCTTACAGCGGCTGTGTCAACCGAACCCAGTCCAGCGTACCGCTGCCCCAGGCGCTGCTGTCGGCGTTATAGCTCAGGCGGATGGTGCCTTCGCTCTGGAAATCGATGCGGGCTCTGCCCCAGCGCTCGAAGCGCACCGCGGCCGGATCGAAGTCCGCGCCGAAACGGGTGCCGACCGGCCGCAGCAAGTCATTGAAGCTGACGCCGCTGGCATCCCAAAGGCCTTCGCCGTAGAACCATGCCTGGCCGCCCTCGGGACGGAAGCTGAACCACAGGAAAAAAGCCCGGCCATCGGCCTGCAGATGGAGGAAGCCGCCTTCGCCGGAGCGCAGCGGATCGAACCAGGCGCCGCTGTAGCGGGCGACGCCGTCGACACTGCCGCCGCCGTCAGCACCACAGCCGTGCGTGCCGAGCCAGGTCAGTTGCTGCAACGGCTGGCGTCCGGCATCGAAGGGGGCCACTGCCTGCCAGCCGCTCTCGCCGCTGCCACAGGCCGGGAAGACCCAGCGCTGCGCGCCCCAGAACTGGCGTTGCACCGCGCCCGGATCAAAAGCGGCGCCGAAGCGGGCCCCGACCGGACGCAGGAACTCGTCGATGACGATTGCCTCGTCGACGATCTCGCCGGTGCCGAAGAACCAGGCCTGGTCGCCCCCTTCACCGGCGGCCGGATAGCTGAAGCGGGCGACCACGGCGCGGCCGTCGGCCAACGCCTCGATCACATAGCCATCGCCCGGCGTGGCCGGATCGAACCACAGACCGGTAGTGGCGGCCTGGACCGGAAAGGCCGGCAGCGCGCGCGGCCGCAGATGCTCATCCAGCGGCGGTGGCTGCACGGAGCCGTCGTAGCGGCAGGCACCGTCGATGCCGGGCAGGGCCAGCGCCTGGCAGCGCGCCTGCAACGAGGCGGTGCTCGGCTGCGGCGCACCATTGACCCAATCGTGCAACTCGTCCCAGCCGGCGAGCACTTCGGCATCGCTGTAGGCGCAGTGGCTGGCCTGGGCTTCGCGCACATAGGCCACGCTCAGCTGTTCGGCCGGCAGCAGGGCGGCCAGCGCCTGCTGATGGGCGGGGGCGATCAGGCCGTCGCCACTGGTGTGGGTGCTGAGTACGCGCGCCCCGCCCAGATCGCCGCGCGGACTGTAGTTGAGCTTGAGCTCCAGTGCCGCCAGCCGGTCGGCCTCGACCCGGGCAATGCTCTGGTTGATCTGCGCATCGCCATAGTCGACGAAGCGGTTGTCCAGCGCCGGGCGACCGGCCAGCTTCATTGGACTGCGCAACAGATCACTCAGGCCAAAGGAGGCATAGGCGAAGTTGTCGATGAAGAAGTCCTCGCTGACGCCGCTGAGCTCCAGAATGCTGGCCAGCCGCCGTCGCATGCCGCTGCTGACCGCCCAGGAGGGCAGATCGATGCCGGTGCAGCGGTTGATCGCCAGATAGATCCGGCCGCCGTCCAGCCAGGTGTCGAAGTCGTCCAGGTCGCTCTGGTCCAGCGCGTAGGGCAGACCGCCACTACCGCGCGGCAAGCGAGCGCCGCTGACGCCTTCGCAGACCGTGTCGTAGATCAGACGCAGGTCCAGTGCATGATCCCAGACCCGGCTGCCCGCCACCGGCGCGCACAGCGCATAGACCCCGGCCACCTCGCCCAGATCATCCTGCGCGGCCTGCTGCAGTGCGACCACGCCGCCCAGGGAACCGCCCGTGGCAACGATCCGGCCGGGCTCACCGAAGCGCTGGCGAAAGCGCGCCAACAGCTGGGCGTGGTCGGCCTCGGTTGAAAACAGCGCCCAGCCCTTGTCGGAATAGCTCGAGGCCGCCAGCGCATAGCCCTGCGCGAGCTGACGCTGGCGCAAGACCTGCGGTCCCAGGCTCGGCGTTTCGATCGGCGGGCGGAAATCGAAACCGTGATTGACCAGCACCAGACCGTCGCCCGGCTGCCAGCCGACCGGTGCCTGGATCACATACCAGGCGCCCGAATCGGTCCGACCGCGCTCCTCCTCGACCGCGACCTGGGCCAGCAGCTGATGGCCGGTCAGGGCGAGGGCGCACAGGAGCAGACTCAAGAACTGGCGCATCGGGCTGGGTGCTCGTTGGAAATCGGACTGCACAGCATAGCGATGGCGGATGAAGGGGGACTGAGTCCGCGCGCCGACAAGCTCCGATCGAGAGTGGGTTGTGAGAGTTTCGATGCGGCTGGAGGGCCCAGGGCTCAGGGCCCAGGGCCCAGGAAGGTCAAGATCTACCTCGAAGCGGCTTTGCACCTTCTGGGCCCCGGGCCCTGTGCCCTGGGCCCTAAAACACCAGCTTGCCTCGCTTCCCGCAACGTAGGTGCGCGCGTACTCGAAACATCCGGGCTAAACTGGCCGCCATCGTCTACGCAGGTGCCAGACAGCATGATTCGAGTGGTCTTCAATCAGAAGGGCGGGGTCGGCAAGTCGACGCTGGTCTGCAATCTGGCCGCAATGGCGGCTTCCGAGGGCGTTCCCACACTGGTCATCGACCTGGATGCACAGGGCAATTCCACCCACTACCTGCTTGGTGGGGAGGTGGTCGAGCCCGATGCGGGCAGCGCCGGCCTGTTCGCCGAGAGTCTGAGCTACCGCTTGCGCAGTTCCGATCCGATCGATTTCGTTGCCGAAACACCATTTCCGAATCTGCACCTGATGACCGGTGGTCCAGCGCTGGCGGAGTTGCAGACCAAGCTGGAAACCAAACTCAAGATCTACAAGCTGCGTGAGGCACTGGAGGGGTTGAAAGGGCGATACAAGCAGATCTGGATCGACACCCCGCCGGCGCTGAATTTCTACACCTTGTCGGCATTGATCGCCGCCCAGCGCTGTCTGATTCCGTTCGACTGCGACGATTTCTCGCGTCAGGCGCTGTACCGGTTGCTCGAGAACGTGCAGGAGATCAAGGCTGACCACAACAAGAAACTGAAGATCGAAGGCATCATCGTCAATCAGTTTTCGGCCCGAGCCAAATTGCCGCAGCGGGTCGTCGACGAGTTGCTGGCCGAAAAGCTGCCGGTGCTGCCACACTTCATTTCCAGCTCGGTCAAGATCAAGGAAAGTCACGAGGCAGCCCGGCCGATGGTCTACCTTGATCCCAGCCACAAGCTGACCGGAGAGTACCGCAAGCTGTACCAGCATCTGGTGGGGTAGCAATGGCCGAGGAACCGTCGCGTTCATCGCGGCGACGACGCTCCAGGCGCCGTACCGACACGTTGTGGCGACGTTCCTCCTGGTTCGGAGTGGCGGCGGTCTGCCTGCTGTTGGCGGGCGTCATTGGTTTGCGTCTGCTCAGCCATCTGGATAACGATCCGGTGGCCGAATTCCTGCCCGGCCAGAACGGGACACGGATCGATACCAGCACCGACTCTCGACTGCGCAAGGCCTTCAACGACCGCGATCTGGGTCGCCTCCTGCTTGCCTGCCGCAGCGCCTGGGACGTGCAGTTCAACCGGGTGCTGCAGCCGCAAGGGCTGGCCTGGCGGCCGGAGCAGCTGGACTTCCATGTGGCCGAAGGCGCGGACAGCTGGCGCCATTACTGGTGTCGGCAAGGCGCGGTCGGCCGTGGCGGTGATCGGCAACGACCAGACTCGGTCGGCGGCCGCCAGCCCCTGCCGCTGGACCTGCTGCTGCACGCGCATGCCGAGGTACTGGCCGAGCCGAAGCTGCGCGCGCTGGAGGTCCTGGGCGACGGCAATGGTGGCGTCGATATTCGTCTGCTCTGGAACGACGGGCTGCGCAGCGGACCGCAACGACAACTGCCGGCGGGCAGTTTTGACAGTCTGTTCGTGGAGCCCTCCGCGGCTCGTGCCGCTACGGCCTTGCCGGACGAGGACAGCCCGCAGGCGCAACCATGATGGCCACGCCGACTGCGAGCGACCTGCCCTTCTTCCCGCAACGACCGGCGCACCGGCGTGCCGTGATCGAGGCATGGCGGGCCAGCAGCGAGCCTGTATGCCTGGCACTGGTGGTCGCCGCGCGTGGCTCTTCCTATCGCAGTCCAGGCGCGCTGGCGCTGCTCGATGGCGCCGGATTCATCGCCGGCACCCTCAGCGGCGGATGTCTGGACGAGGAGATCGCGCTCGCCGCGCGCGCCTGTCTGGATTCCGGCCAGCCGCGGCTGCTGTGCCTGGATACGCGCAGCCAGGACGATCTGCTGTTTGGTTCGCAATCAGGTTGTCGTGGCGAGATCGACATCATGCTCTGGGCCAGCAATCCCGAACGGCCGCTGCCATTGCTGGTCGCGCTGGCGGCCGCAGACTTCGAGCATCGCAGCTTGCGCCTGCGGGTTCAGCTCAGCGGGCCCATGGCTGGCAACGTGGCCATCGACGCGCCTGACGACCGGGTGACGACGGACGCCGACCAGCGATGGGTCGAGTTGCTACTGCCGCCGACGCCGCGATTGCTGCTGGTCGGCGGTGGCCCGGAAGCGCCGCCACTGCTGCATATCGCTCGCCGCTGCGGCTGGTGGGTTGAGGTGATCGAGCATCGCGGCCGTTTTCTGGACGGACTGACGGCCGCCGACCTGGTCCACCGCGAGCGGGCCGGCGAGTGCCTGCCGCGATTGGATCTGAACAGCTTCGATGCGGCGATCTGCATGACCCATCTGTACGCCGAAGATTTGTGCGCGCTCGAACTGCTGGCCACCACCCCCCTGCCATGGATCGGCCTGCTCGGTCCGCGCGCGCGCCGCGACGCGCTGCTGGTGGCGCTGGCCGATCGGGCGGAAGCGCTGGCCGGTCGGCTCGAAGGGCCGGTTGGCGAGGCGCTCGGCGGCGATGGCCCGGAGGCATTGGCGCTGTCGATGGTGGCAAGGCTGCAGCGCTTGTTCAGTCAGCGATGAGCGCGCACGGCGCGATCGTGCTGGCCGCCGGCCTGTCGCAACGGCTGGGTCGGCCCAAGCAGCAGCTGCGTTACCAGGGACGCACGCTGGAAGCGCGCGCGGTGGCGCTGGCTGCCGCCACCGGACCAACCGAGTTGCTGCTGGTGCGAGCCGCCACTGATGGCTCACCGCTACCGGCGCTGCCCCAGCCGCCGGCACCGCCACTGCAGCTGGTCATCGCGCCGGCCGGCGGGATGGGGCGCTCATTGGCCGCTGCGGTCGCCGCGAGTCAACTGGTCGGCAGCGGTTGGCTGGTCCTGCTGGTCGACCAGCTGGGCCTGGACGACACGCATCTGGACGCGCTGCTGCGCCTGTGGCGGACCGATCCGAGCGGAGCGGTGGCTTCGGCCTACGCCGATACCTGCGGCGTACCGGCGATCCTGCCGTGTT
>DAIMJK010000093.1:0-11450 GCA_036722245.1 Lysobacterales bacterium | reverse complement strand
GGCATCGAGCGCACGGCGCAGATAGCCGGCGCGGGCGAAGGTGGTCAGGATCAGCACGCGGGTGGCCAGTTCTTGCTGCTGCACCCTTTGTGCCAGCTCCAGGCCGGTCCAGCCGGGCATCTCGATATCGGTCAGCAGGATGTCGGGCGGGTCGGCTCGGATCTCGCGCCAGGCCTGTTCGCCATCACCGCACTGGCCAATTACCGCGAAATCGCTTTCCAGCGACAACAGGTTGGCCAAAGCGCTGCGCAGCATGGTCTGATCTTCGGCCAGATAGATGCGGATGGTCATTGGGGGTTGTCCAAGGCGGTCCGGAGTCCGCGGTGGAGGGCCCAGGGCTCAGGGCCCAGGGCCCAGGACAACGCTCCAGCCATGTCGGTACGAACCTTGGTTTGCATCCTGACCGCTGTCGGCTCCCGGGGTCGATCCCCCGGCACTATGCCGGGGGATCGGCATGTTCAACTGGCCTCGATCGCCTTGATCAACTCGTCGGCAAATTCGGAACATTTGACCTCGGTGGCGCCGTCCATCAGGCGGGCGAAATCGTAGGTCACGGTCTTGTTGCCGATTGCCGCGTCCATCGCCGCGATGATCGCATCGGCTGCTTCGATCCAGCCCATGTAGCGCAGCATCATCTCGCCCGACAGGATCACCGAGCCGGGATTGACCTTGTCCAGATTGGCGTACTTGGGTGCGGTGCCGTGGGTGGCTTCGAACACGGCATGGCCGGTCAGGTAGTTGATGTTGCCACCCGGTGCGATACCGATGCCGCCGACCTGGGCGGCGAGCGCGTCGGAGAGATAGTCGCCATTGAGGTTCATCGTGGCGAGCACGTCGAACTCCTCCGGTCGGGTCAATACCTGCTGCAGGGTGATGTCGGCGATCGCATCCTTGATCAGCACCTTGCCGGCATCCAGCGCCGCCTTCTGCTCGGCGTTGGCTGCCGCTTCGCCCTGCGCCGCCTTGGTCCGTTCCCACTGGTCCCAGGTGTAGGTCTGTTCAGCGAACTGGTTCTCCGCCAGGGCGTAGCCCCAGTTGCGGAAAGCCCCTTCGGTGAACTTCATGATGTTGCCCTTGTGGACCAGGGTCAGCGACTTGCGCTTGTTGGCGATGCAGTACTCGATCGCCGAGCGCACCAGGCGTTCGGTCCCTTCCATCGAGACCGCCTTGATGCCGATGCCGGAGGTTTCCGGGAAGCGAATCTTGGCGTACTGCTTTGGGAAAGCCTCCTTGAACAGCTCCAGAAAACGCCGGTTCGGGTCCGAGCCGGCCTCGAACTCGATGCCGGCGTAGATGTCCTCGGTGTTCTCGCGGAAGATCACCATGTCGACCTTCTCCGGATGCTTGACCGGCGAAGGCACGCCCTTGAACCAGCGCACCGGCCGCAGGCACACATACAGGTCGAGCATCTGTCGCAGGGCGACATTGAGCGAACGGATGCCGCCGCCGATCGGCGTCGTCAGCGGGCCCTTGATCGACACCAGATAATCACGGCAGGCCTGCACGGTGGCGTCCGGCAGCCAGCTCTGGAACAGGTCATTGGACTTCTGGCCAGCGTAGATCTCCATCCAGTGGATCTTGCGCTGACCGCCGTAGGCCCTGGCCACAGCCGCGTCGAGCACGCGCACGCTGGCGCGCCAGATGTCGGCACCCGTGCCATCGCCTTCGATGAACGGAATGATCGGGTTGTTCGGCACCTGCAACTGGCCGTCAGCAATGCTGATCCTGGCGCCGCCGGTCGGCACGACCGGTTCGGAGGATTGCGTCATGGAACCTCCCTTGGGGATTGGATTGACGGGAAGGATGAACCGGGGGATTGTGGCAGAGAACAAGGCCCAGGGCCCAGCGGGTCCGAGTCAAGCGGATGTTTTGAGGGGTCTGCCGAGCCTTGGGGCCCAGGGCTCAGGGCCCAGGGCCCAGGGCCCAGTGCGGAGCCGGTTCTGCGGCTCTTGATCTGCTGGGCCCTGAGCCCTGGGCCCTGGGCCCTCCCTTGGCAGTCGACGCGGACGGCGCTAGGCTGATCGATACGACATGCCATCAGCGAGGCCCTCATGGCGGACGCCCCCAAGACCCTGCCCACCGATGCGTCGGTTGACGACTTCATTGCGGCGGTAGCCGCGCCCGGGCGGCGCGCGGATGCTCAGGCGCTGCTGGCCTTGATGCGCGAGATTACCCACGATCCGGGGCAGATGTGGGGGCCATCGATCGTTGGTTTCGGCCGCTATCACTATATCTACGCCAGCGGCCGCGAGGGCGAATGGCCGAAGGTTGGCTTCTCGCCGCGCAAGACCAACCTGGTGCTTTACATCATGCCGGGCTTCGCCGGCTACGACGAGTTGCTGCAACGCTTGGGCAGGCACAAGACCGGCAGCTCCTGCCTGTATCTGAACAAGCTCGCCGACGTCGATCCGGCCGTGCTGCGCGAGCTGATCACTGAAGGCTGGGAGGAAATGGGTCGGCGCTATGGCTGACTGGCCGGGCTTCTCGGGTAGCCCTGGAGCTGGCTGGGCCCTGGGCCCTGAGCCCTGGGCCCTAAGGCTCGGCAGACCCTCCGAAACATCAGTTTGAATCGCACCCACGCGTAGCAGGAGTAGCCGGTTCGCCAGGCATTCGGGCTAGACTAGCCGGCCTCATTCGCCCGCGATGTTCATGGCTGATCTGCTCAAGCGCGCTCTGGAACGACTCGGGCCACGGCTCGGCGTCGAGGAAGTGCAAACCTGGCTGGCACCGCTGAAGGCCGAGCGGCTGGACCAGAAGCTGCGCTTGCTGGCTCCGAACAGCATCATTCACGACGTGGTCCATGATCGCTTCCTGGCCGAACTCCGCGGTGTGCTGTGCGGCATGGACGCAGGCCTTGAGTCGGTCGAGCTGGCGATGGCACGGGACGAACCCGCCCCGCCTCCGGCAGCTCGGACGAACTCGGGTGGCAAGGGCAAGAGCTCGCTGATCGACAGCGCCGAGAGCAAGCTCGAGGCCCGCTACACCTTCGAAAGTTTCGTCGAGGGTCGCTCCAACACGCTTGCCAAGGCGACCGCGCTGCAGTTCGCGCTCAAGCCGGGGCAGTCCTACAACCCGCTGCTGCTGTACGGCGGCACCGGCCTGGGCAAGACCCATCTGCTGCATGCCACCGGCAACCTGATCCGCAAGCGCCAGCCAGAAACGCGGGTGTTGTACATGCGTTCGGAAGGCTTTGTGTCGAACATGGTCAAGGCGCTGCGTTCGGGCCGGATGGACGAGTTCAAGCGCAACTTCCGTTCGGCGGATGCGCTGCTCATCGATGACATCCAGTTCTTTGCCAACAAGGAAGGAACGCAGGAAGAATTCTTCCATACCTTCAATGCCTTATATGACGGTCAGCAGCAGATTGTGCTGACCTGTGACCGCTATCCGAAAGAGGTCGAGGGGATCGAGCCGCGGCTGCGCTCGCGCTTCGGTTGGGGGGTCAGCGTCGCGGTCGAGCCTCCGGATTTCGAGACGCGGGTGGCGATTCTGCTGCGCAAGTCGCGCGATGCCGGGATTCCGGTTGGTGAGGACGTCGCCCAGTTTGTCGCCCAGCGGATGCACTCCAATGTACGCGAGCTGGAGGGTGCGCTGAACAAGCTGAAGGCGCACGCGAATCTGGTCCGCGGTCCGATCGATCTGCCGATGGCTCAGACAGCGCTGCGTGATCTGTTCCGCTCGCACGAGCAGGTCACGTCCTTGTCGAACATACAGAAGAGTGTGGCGGACTATTTTCGAGTGCCGCTGGGTGAGCTGCTGGGCAAGAAGCGCCAGCGCAGTCTGGTGCGTCCGCGGCAAATGGCGATGGCGCTTGCCAAGGAGATCACCCGCCACAGTCTGCCGGAAATCGGTCTGGCCTTCGGAGGGCGCGATCACACCACTGTGCTGCATGCGCAGCGAGTCGTACGGGAGTGGATAGAGGTGGATGCGAGGGCACGGGAGGACTGGGAAAACCTGCTCCGTTTGTTGAGCGGCTGAAGTGCGGTGCTGCGAGCCGGCAGGTCGTATGATCGGCGCAGACGGTAGCATGTAGGGGTGGTGCGGTGGCGTGGTCCGAGCGGCTGGCGGAGGGCGGGACAAGTCGGTACAAGCCTGTGGACAAGCAGTGGATGATTGGGGATGACGATTTTCATCCCTTTTGGTACACAAGTTATCCACAGCTCATACGCAGGCTTGTGAGCAGCCAGAATTGCTCGGCAGGTCCCGCCAGTCATGGCAAGAGTGAGGTTGTCCACAGCTTGGGTGCTGCCTAATAATCACTACAGACTTTATTTAAGAAACAATACTGATAGCTTGGCCGGGAAAGGAATCGACATGCATTTCGGGGCTCAACGTGAGGTTTTGCTGCGTCCACTGCAGCAGGTGATCGGTGTGGTGGAAAAGCGCCAGACACTGCCGGTACTGGCCAATGTGCTGCTGCAACTGCAGGGTTCTCGTCTGACGCTGACTACCAGTGATCTGGAAGTGGAACTGGCGTCCTCGGCCGAAGTGGATGTGCAACAGGAAGGTGAGCTGACGATTCCCGCGCGCAAGCTGTTTGATCTGGTGAAGGCGCTGCCGGACGGAGTCGGTCTGGACGTGGCGCAGCAGGGGGATCGGGTAGTGATGCGCGCCGGTCGTTCCCGCTACACGCTGGCCACCTTGCCGGGATCGGAGTTCCCGCAAAGCGAGTTGGGCGAGGTGGTTGATCGCTTCAGCGTGCCACAGGCGGCGTTGAAGGAGCTGATCGAGCACACTGGCTTTGCGATGGCGGTGCAGGATGTGCGTTTCTATCTGAACGGTCTGTTGCTGGAACGCCGAGGGGCTGGATTGAGAGCGGTGGCGACCGATGGGCATCGGCTGGCCTTGGGTGACTGGAACGCGGGTAGTGAAGCCGGCCGGCAGGTGATCCTGCCGCGCAAGGGCGTGCTTGAGTTGCAGCGACTGCTCGATGGCGACGAGGGCGAGGTGGAGTTGGTGTTCACGCGCAATCATCTGCGCGTGGCGCTTGGGGACAGCGTGCTGGTCAGCAAGCTGATTGACGGGCGCTTTCCGGATTATGAGGCGGTGATTCCGGTCGCAGCCGATGTGCCGGTGCTGGTTGATCGCGAGGAGTTTCGGGCTGCGCTGTTGCGGGCGGCGATCTTGTCGAACGAGAAGTACCGCGGTATCCGGGTCGAGTTGGCAGAGGACCTGCTGCGAATCAGCGCGCACAATCCGGAGCAGGAGGAGGCGGTCGAAGAGATCGGGTCGCAATGTGCCGCGCAATCGTGGTCGATCGGTTTCAACGTGAACTACGTCCTGGATGCACTGAGCGCATTGGGTACCGAAAGTGTCGTGCTGCGTCTGCGCGACGGCAATTCCAGCGTCTTGTTGGAGTCACCGGATTCCCGTGCGCACCGTCATGTCGTGATGCCTTTGCGACTCTAGTTGCGATCAATCCGGCCGCCCGCGTGTGGGTCAGTAGCCTGCGGATCGAGGGGCTGCGCAGTCTGGGTGAGGTAGCACTGGATGCGGCGGCGGGGCTCAACGTGTTCGTCGGAGGCAACGGTGCCGGCAAGACCTCCATACTCGAGGGCGTGCATTGCCTGGCCACCGGTCGGAGTTTTCGTAGTGGACAGGTGGAGACGCTGATTCAGCGCGGACGGGACCGCTTCTCGGTCAGCGCCAGAGTCGCGCACGAGGGCCGCGAGCGTCAGGCGGGTTTTGTGCGTGATCGCGACGGCTGGCGCGGGCGCATCGATGGCAATGATGTGCAAACCTTGGGCGCTTTGGCACGGGCGTTGGCTGTGCTGTGTTTCGAGCCCGGTTCGCACGAGCTGGTGGCGGGTCCGGCCGAAGTTCGCCGACGGCTGCTGGATCTGGGTTTGTTCCACGTGGAACCGGAGTATCTTGAACTCTGGCGGCGCTACCAACGCGTCTTGCGCCAGCGCAATGCGGCCTTGCGCCAGTACGCAAGCGAAGCTCAGTGGGTGGCGTGGGAGCGGTTGCTGGCCGTTGATGGGGAACGGCTGTCTGCCTTGCGGTCTGACTGGACCACCCAGTTGGAGCGGAAGTTTCGGCTCGCGCTCGGAGCCTTCTTGCCCGAGTTCGAAAGCACCGGTTTGCGCTGGCGACGGGGCTGGGATGAGAACCTGTCGTTGGAGCAGGTATTGCAGGACAGCCGCCAGCGAGACCGGGATCTGGGCTACACGGTTGCCGGACCGCATCGGGGCGATCTGAAGCTGCAGCTAGGCCCCGAGATGGGACGGTTCGAGTTGTCCCGCGGCCAGCAGAAGATGGTTGCGTTGGCACTGCAGCTGGCTACGGCCGCGGCACTGCGCGCCGCGATTGGATGGTCACCGTTGATCCTGCTCGACGATCTTCCGTCGGAGCTGGATCTGGGTCGGCAGCAGCTCTGCCTGCAATACGCCCGATCACTCGGCAGTCAGCTCTGGGTCACCGGCACCGTCGCTCCAGCAGGGGTGGACCCAGATCAGGACGGCACGCGGTGTTTCAGGGTGGAGGGGGGGAGAGTGACGGGGCTGAGGGCTGAGTAGAAGAGCAGGGCCCAGGGCTCAGGGCTCAGGGCCCAGGGCCCAGCAGGTCAAGAGCAGACCCAGGGCGGAGCCCCGGCCCTGCTGCTCAACAGCGTCGAACTCGGCGCAAGGAACGCCACTGGACTGGGCCCTGGGGCCCTGAGCCCTGGGCCCTCGGCGTCATGCGGTGCGCTGAAGCTTGCGCTCGGCGCACAGTGTCCGCAAGCACCGGCCCTCACCCCCGCCCTACTGCTATAATCGCCGGCTTGCCGGCTTGCGCCGGAGTACAGCGCGGAAGCTTCATGACAGCCAGTGGCACGCCTATTGATCCGCCGGATCAGGAACCGATCGACACAAATCCTCAGTATGACGCCGACTCGATCAAGGTCCTCAAGGGCCTCGACGCGGTGCGCAAGCGACCCGGAATGTATATCGGTGATACCGACGACGGTACCGGCCTGCATCACATGGTATTCGAGGTGGTCGACAACTCGGTTGACGAGGCCCTCGCCGGCTACTGCAACGCAATTTCAGTCACGATTCACAAGGACGGTGCGGTCTCGGTGCGCGACAATGGCCGCGGCATTCCGGTGACCATGCACCCGGAGGGCAAGTCGACCGCCGAAATCGTGATGACGGTGCTGCATGCCGGCGGCAAGTTTGACGACAACTCCTACAAGGTTTCCGGCGGTCTGCACGGTGTCGGCGTCTCGGTAGTCAATGCGCTGTCCGAGACCTTGGTGCTCAAGATCGAGCGCGACGGTGCGTTGTGGCAGCAAGAGTATGTACTCGGGGTGCCGCAATACGATTTGAGGCAGGTGCAGGTCAGCGATGGCCGCGGTACCTTCATTCGCTTCCGACCGAGCCGCGAGATCTTCAGCGATGTCGAGTTCCATTACGACATCCTGAGCAAGCGCCTGCGCGAGTTGGCCTTCCTGAACTCCGGTCTCGTCATCGAGTTGCGTGACGAGCGCAGTGATCGCGCGGACACCTTCGAGTACGAGGGCGGAATCCGCTCCTTCGTCGAGCATCTGGCCCAGCTGAAGACTGCGCTCCATCCCAGCGTGATCAGCGTTTCGGGCAAGAATGAACAGGTGCAGCTGGAGCTGGCCATGCAATGGACCGACTCCTATCAGGAGAACGTCTACTGCTTTACCAACAATATCCCGCAAAAGGATGGAGGGACCCACCTGGCCGGCTTTCGCGCTGCGCTGACGCGGACCGTCAATAGCTACATCGATGCCTCCGGTGTGCTGAAAAAGGACAAGGTGGAACTCAGCGGGGAAGACAGCCGTGAGGGTCTGATCGCGGTGCTGAGCGTCAAGGTGGCCGATCCGAAGTTTTCCTCCCAGACCAAGGACAAACTCGTTTCCTCGGAGGTCAAGGGCGCGGTCGAGAGCCTGGTTTCGCAGAAGGTGCAGGAGTTCCTGGCCGAACACCCTGGTGAAGCGAAAATCATCACCACCAAGGTAGTCGAGGCCGCTCGTGCCCGCGAAGCCGCACGCAAGGCGCGCGAGATGACCCGCCGCAAGAGTGCGCTCGATATTGCTGGTCTGCCGGGCAAGCTGGCCGACTGTCAGGAGAAGGATCCGGCCAAGAGCGAGCTCTTCCTGGTCGAGGGTGATTCCGCCGGTGGCTCGGCCAAACAGGGCCGCAACCGCAAGTTCCAGGCGATCCTGCCGCTGAAGGGCAAGATCCTGAATGTCGAGCGGGCTCGTTTCGACAAGATGCTGTCATCGGCCGAGGTCGGTACGCTGATCACCGCACTGGGTTGCGGCATCGGTCGGGACGAGTACGATCCGGACAAGCTGCGCTACCACCGCATCATCATCATGACCGACGCGGATGTCGATGGTTCGCATATTCGAACCCTGCTGCTGACCTTCTTCTACCGGCAGATGCCGGAGTTGATCGATCGCGGCCACGTCTATATCGGCTTGCCGCCACTTTACAAGGTGACCCAGGGCAAGCAGATCACCTATCTGAAGGACGATGGTGCACTGGCCGCCTTGCTCAATGCGAGTGCGGTCGAGGGAGCGGCGCTGCACCCCGGCGGCGACGTGCCGCCGATCACCGGGCTGGGTCTAGAGGGCTTGATGGACCGCTATGCGCAGGTTCGACGGCACTTTCAGCGTCTACGCCATCGGCTGGACGCCAACCTGCTCGAGGCGCTGGTGGATCTGCCCAGCGTCAACGAGGAACTATGGGCGGATCAGGCCGCGATGCGCGCATGGGCGGAAGGCCTGCAGAGTCGACTGGCGAACGATGCGCTCGACCGACCGCGCTATGTGGTTCGCTTCGAGCACGAAGACGGGGTCGAAGACGTGTTCCACGTGGAACGACGTTTCCATGGACTTGTCCAGCATCTGCGTCTGGGTCGCGGCTTCTTCTTCAGCCAGGACTACGAACCGATTGGTGAACTGGCCCGCGACCTGGCCGGTTTGCTGCAGCCCGGTGCTCAGGTCCATCGCGGTACCCGCAGCCAGGAAGTCACTGATTTCCAGCAGGCTTACGAGTGGCTGATCAATCAGGCCCAACGCAATCGCGAGATATCCCGCTTCAAGGGCCTGGGTGAAATGAATCCGGACCAGCTTTGGGAGACCACCGTCAACCCCGAAACCCGACGCCTGATCCAGGTGACGGTCGAGGATGCGGTGGCCGCCGACACGATGTTCAGCATGCTCATGGGCGAGGCGGTCGAGCCCCGCCGCAACTTCATCGAAGCCAATGCGCTGAAGGTTGCGAACCTTGATGTGTAGTTCAGGGTGGCTAGTCGAACAGCCGCTCGTCACGTGAGCTGCCAGCCATCTGTCGCCGTTCTTCGATGTAATCGTCGAACAGCGCCTGTTGTTCATGACTAAGCAGCGCGGCAATTCGCGTATCCTGGCTGTCGTAAAGCTGCTTGAGTTCAGCCCGCAGTGCCTCGGTGACCTCCGTCAGCCGCGTGATCTCCGCGCTGTCGTTGGCGAGCCTTGCGCGACGCAAGGCGCGTGACTCGCGGTTGAACTCACCTCGCTTGGCGGCGAAGCTCTTGCGGTGCTCGGCCTGAATCTGATCGACTTGCCTGGCCTGTTCGATATCGAGTTGCAATCGCGATTTCAGCGGGGCATCTGCCAGCGTGGCAGTTGACCAGCAGAAGGCGCTCAAGACCAGAGCCAGAATGGAAACATGACGCATGGCGTACCCCTTGTTTGATGGGACCGTTGGGACGCACCGGTTCTAGTTTGCACCGGGTGCTCGATGAACCAATACGCAGCCAAGGCAGCGCAACGACATTCCGCGCACGCCACTTGACTGCCATCAACAGTCCTGAATGAGAAACTGCTTAAGCTCCTGACTGGTCCCATAGAGAACGACGGCCCCAATGATCGAAACTGCTCCCCAGAGGTTGACGCGCCCCGAAAACTGCCCGGTCAAGACGGACGTCGTCATCGTAGGCGCTGGCCCGGTCGGGCTGTTCCAGGTGTTTGAACTCGGCCTGCTCGCGCTCGAAGCGCACGTCGTCGACAGCATGAGGCAGGTCGGCGGGCAGTGCGCCGAGCTCTATCCGGACAAACCGATCTACGACATTCCGGCGCTGCCGGTCTGCGGTGCGCAGGAACTGATCGAACGGCTACTGGAGCAAATCCAGCCCTTCAAGCCGACGTACCACCTTGGACAGACGGTCACCGAACTGCAGCCGCAAACGGACGGGCGATTCATCGTGCGCACCAGCAGCGGCACGCTCTTCGATTGCGGCGCGGTGATCATCGCCGGCGGGCTCGGCGCCTTTCTGCCGAAGAAACTGCGCACCCCTGACGCCGACCTCATCGAGGGTCACAGCCTGCACTACAAGGTCGGCAATCCGGAACAGTTCCGCGATCGCGACATCGTGATTGCCGGTGGCGGCGACTCGGCGCTGGATTGGGCATTGAATCTGGTCGAGGTAGCGCGCAGCGTGGTGCTGCTGCATCGCTCGCAGAACTTCCGCGCCGCGCCAGCGTCGGTACTGAAGATGCAGAAGCTATGCGACGAATACCGGATGCAGTTCCTGGAAGCCGAGATCGCTGGACTGGAAGCCGACGGCGCACAACTCAAGGCCCTGCTGGTGCGCAGCCGCGATGGCGTTACGCGGCATCTGGACGCCGAGCAGCTGCTGGTGTTCTGGGGTCTGCATCCCAAGCTTGGTCCGATTGCCGATTGGGGCCTGGGCTTGCACAAGAACCAGATCGAGGTCGACACCGAAGCCTTCCGGACCAACGTGCCGGGCATCTTTGCGGTGGGTGACATCAACACCTATCCGGGCAAGAAGAAACTGATCCTCTCGGGCTTTCACGAAGCCGCCCTGGCCGCCTTCGGCGTCAAGGCCTATCTGCAGCCGAACGAGAAGGTCCATCTGCAATACACGACCACCAGCACTGCCTTGCATCGGCGGCTGGGCGTGGAGAGTCAGGCGGCTTGAAGAGCGAGGGCCCAGGGCATAGGGCCCAGGGCCCAGTAGAGGAGCGGCCTAGCTCTCCTGGGCCCTGAGCCCGACTCCCTGCTTTTCATCGCTGCATGCGTTTCAATCGCGCCCTCGGGGAGCGGGCCTCGGCCGCAACTCGCTAGACGCCATGTACACTCGCCGATCCCGTCACTTCCGCCCCCATACCCATGCGCCTGTTGCTGGTCCTGCCCGTTCTTGCCCTGATGACGATGACTCCCCTCGATGCCGCCGAGCCGTTGACGCTGGACCGAATCTTCGCCAGTCCGGCGCTGTCTGGTGAATTGCCGCGCTCGCTCAAGCTGGCGCCGGATGGCCAGAAGGTCACCTTCCTGCGCGGGCGCGCCGACGAGGCGCAGCGACTGGACCTGTGGGCCTATGATGTGGCCACTGACAGCACCGCGATGCTGGTCGACTCCAGACGGCTGACCGGCGGCGACGAGCAGCTGTCGGCCGAGGAACAGGCGCGGCGTGAGCGGCAGCGCACGGCC
>DAIMJK010000092.1:0-11543 GCA_036722245.1 Lysobacterales bacterium | reverse complement strand
CCAGCCAGTTCGGCGCCGTCATGGGTGCAGATGTCCTCGATGGCGTAATGGCGCTCGCCGACTCGATACACCGCCACCGTCGTGTCGACCAGCTCCACCAGTCGGAAATCGCCGTCGACCACTTCGTCAACCGCGCACACATCAATCCACTGCACCCGTCACCCCGCCAGCGGCATGCCAGCGTCCAAGCTTAACCGGATTGCGGGCGAATCGTCCGGTGGAACAGAGAGTGGCCGGCATCTCGCGCCGGCACTGGCCCTCGGAACCCCGAATTGCACTCGGGTCGTCGCGCAGCGACGGGCATTTCGGCAAGCGATCAACGCCAACCGCGGCGACGGGGCTACGGCGTCACCTGGCTTCGTTGCCCGAGTACAACTCGGGGTTCCCGGGTGCGCACTGGGCCCTGTCGATGCGGTTCGCTTCTCTCACCGACATCCTACGCGCCAGTCCGCAGCTCTTCTGGGCCCTGTGCCCTGGGCCCTGCTGTCCCAACACCCTCAGCCCTCAGCCCCAAAAAGGTGACAGCTGGCACCTCCACCGGCACCGCCTGCCCGTTAAGCTTGCCCCCATCGTCGTCGCCACAGTGAGCTTTGCTGGTCATGAGCAGTGTCGAAACCCTGATTGAATGTCGCGCCTTGTCCAAGACCTATCAGCGGGGGCCGGAGAAGATCGAGGTCCTGCAGCAGCTGGATCTGAACATCCCGCAGGGCGATTTCGTGGCCTTGATGGGCCCATCGGGATCGGGCAAGACCACTTTGCTGAACCTGATCGGCGGACTGGATCAACCCAGCGGCGGGCAGATCCTGATCGGCGGCAAGCGGATTGACCAGCTCAGCTCCAGTGCGCTGGCGCGTTGGCGGGCGGAGAACGTCGGCTTCGTGTTCCAGTTCTATAACCTGATGCCGGTGCTCAGCGCGGCGCGCAATGTCGAGCTGCCGCTGCTGCTGACCTCGCTAGCCAAGGCCGATCGCAAGCGCCGGGTGGAGGTGGCGCTGAAGCTGGTCGGGCTGGCCGATCGGGCCGGGCACAAGCCGTCCGAGCTGTCCGGCGGCCAGGAGCAACGCGTCGCGATTGCGCGGGCCATCGTCGCCGACCCGACCCTGCTGGTCTGCGACGAGCCGACCGGTGACCTGGACCGCAAGACCGCCGACGAGATCCTGAGCCTGCTGCAGACCCTCAACCGCGAACTGGGCAAGACCATCGTCATGGTCACCCACGATCCAAAGGCCGCCGAGTACGCCAGCCGCACGCTGCACCTGGACAAGGGCCAGCTGGTCGACGCGCCGGTTCATTGAGACTTCCAAACAAGCAAGATCAAGAACCAGAGCGATTGACCACAAAGGACACAAAGGACACGAAGGAAGAGCTCTTAAGATGAAGGACCCGCGGGCTGCAGACTGCACTTGCCATACCCACTTCTTGCTTGGAGCCATTGCTTTGCTCTGCTCTCCTTCGTGTCCTTTGTGGTGAACAACGCTCTTGATCTGGATTCACGTTGAGCGCAACGCAGTGATTGGAGCCGACTGATGAAATATTTCCGACTGGTGCTGGCGCAGTTGTTTGCGCGCAAGACCCGCACCATCCTGACCTTGCTGTCGCTGCTGATGGCCTTTCTGCTGTTCGGCCTGCTGCAGGCGGTCAACGTGGCCTTCAGCCGCGGCGCTTCGGTGGAAGGCGCCTCGCGCGTTGTGACCCAGGCGCGGGTGTCCTTCACTCAGGCGCTGCCGATGCGTCACGTGCCCCAGGTCGAGGCGGTGCCCGGAGTGGACGCGGTGATGTATCAGCAGTGGTTCGGCGCCTACTATCAGGAGCCGAGTCGGCAGCTGGTGGCCTTTGCGGTCGATCCGCTGCGGTTGCGCGCGGTGATCGGCGAGTGGGAGATGCCGGACGATCAGTGGCAGGCCTTCGCCAACACCCGTACCGGCATCATCGTGGGCAAGAATCTGGCCGAGCGCTTCGGCTGGAAGGTGGGCGAGAAGCTGCCTTTGAACTCGAACATCTGGCCGCAGCAGGATGGCAACATGGCCTGGATCTTCGACATCGTCGGCATCTTCGATTCCTCCGATCCGGCCTCGCAGCCCGGCGTGGCCTACATCAACTTCGACTATTTCGACGAGGCACGCCAGTTCGGCAAGGGTGGCGCCGGCATTCTGGTCAGTCGGCTGGAAAATCCGAAGGACGCCGAAACGGTCAGTCAGGCGATCGATGCGCTGTTCATGAATTCGTCGGACGAGACCAAGAGTCAGTCCGAGCAGGAGTTCAACCTCAATTTCGTGCGTCAGCTCGGCGACATCAACCTGATCGTCAACGCGATCCTTGGCGCGGTCTTTTTCACCATCTTGCTGCTGACCGGCAACACGATGGCACAGGCGGTGCGTGAGCGGATTCCGCAGCTGGCGGTGCTCAAGACCCTCGGCTACTCCGACTCGCTGGTGCAATGGCTGGTGCTGGCCGAGGCCTTTGTGTTGATCGCGCTGGGCGCGCTGCTCGGCATGGGTCTGGCCACCGTCATCGGCATGGGCTTCACGGCCTTCCTCGGCGGCGGTGTCAGCGTGGTCGATCTGACGGTCTGGACCTACGCCGTGGTCGCGGTGATCGTGCTGGCGCTGGCGGTTGGTCTGCCGCCGGCGCTGCGCGCGCGCCGCCTGAACATTGTCGACGCGCTGGCCGGCCGTTGACCCGCTGAAGGAGCAAGCTCATGTGGAATCAGATCATTGCCATCTGTGCGCTCAACCTGCGCAGCATCGGGGCGCGGCTCGGTGCCAGCCTGGTCATCATCATCGGCATTGCCGGCGTGGTCGCGGTGCTGACCGCGCTGCTGGCGATGGCCAAGGGCTTCGAGTCCACCCTCGGCGCGACCGGCCGCGATGACCGCGCGCTGATCCTGCGCGGCGGCGCTACGGCGGAGCTCAACAGCGGCCTGAGCACCGAGCAGTTGCAGGCGATCAAGGATACCCGCGGCCTGGACGGTCCGCTGCAATCCTCTGGCGAACTGATGGTGATCAGCGAGTTCGCCTCCCGAGCGCGCGGCGGCTCGGTCAATGTCAGTCTGCGCGGGGTCGAGCCGAGCGGCTTCGATATCCGCCCGGAACTGCGCATCATCGACGGACGGCGCTTTGAGCCCGGCCTGCAGGAAGTCATCGTCGGCATGGGCGCGCTGGACCAGTTCGCCGGGGTGGAGATGGGTTCGCAGGTGCGTTTCCGCGGCAGCGACTGGACCATCGTCGGCGTGTTCGAGACCGGCGATGCGCACGACAGCGAATTATGGGTGGACCTGGCCACGGCGCAGGCCGCGTTCGGTCGCGGCGGGGTGTCCTCGGTGCTGGTGCAGCTCGAATCGGCCGACCGCTTCGATGCCTTCAAAGAGGCGCTGAAAGCCGACCCGCGGCTGAATGTGGATGTCGAGCGCGAGCGCGAGTATTTCAGCGCGCAGAGCAGTCAGTTCTCCAACACCATCGGCGTGCTCGCCGCGGTGGTTGGCGTGATCATGAGCCTGGGCGCGCTGTTTGCCGCGCTCAACACGATGTACAGCGCGGTCTCCACCCGCACCGTCGAAATCGCCACGCTGCGCGCGATCGGCTTCGCCAATCTTCCGGTGACGGTGTCGGTGATCGTCGAATCGATGGCACTGGCGCTGCTCGGCGGGGTGCTCGGCGCGCTGATCAGCTGGCTGCTGTTCAACGGCTACAGCGTCTCGACCCTCGGCGCCGGCTTCACCCAGGTCGCCTTCCAGTTCCAGGTCAGCCCCCAGCTGATGATGCGCGGACTGCTGATTGCACTGGCGCTGGGCTTCATCGGCGGCCTGCTGCCTGCGCTGCGCGCGGCGCGTTTGCCGGTAACGGTGGCGTTGCGGGGGGCGTGAGAAGAGCAGGTCCAGTTCCAGTGAAGAGCGGGAGCTCAAAATGGAACCCCGAGTTGCACTCGGGCAACGCAGCCAGGTGAAGCACTGAGGCCGATTGCCCGAGTACAACTCGGGGTTCCATCAAGAAACGCCTCCGGCAAAAGCAAGGGTGACGGTGGGCAGCCTCGACTGTTTCGCACGCCCGGATGTTTCATGAAAGTACGCAGACACGCGCCGGTCGGCTCTCTGATACACGCTTGGCGGCGTAGCGACCACGAAAAGATCCGTTCCGTCGGCACCACGGAGATCCAGATCTGGACGATGAACTACCAGCTCGCAAGGAACTCATCGACCCGGACGGCGATCTGCTGCCGGCGCTGGCCGGTGGCGATGAGCGCGCCTTCGAGCGGCTGGTGGATCGCCATCTGGCGCGCCTGCACGCGGCAGCAAGTCGGCTGCTGAATGATCGCAGCGAGGCCGAGGACGTCTGTCAGGAGGTCTTCCTGCAGGCCTGGAAACAAGCCGAGAAGTGGCGTCCGGGTCAGGCGCGTTTCGGCACCTGGCTGCATCAGGTCATGCTCAACGCCTGCCGCGACCGCCTTCGGCGCCAGCGGCCCCAGAGCGAGCTTGATCCGGATACGCTGACCGATCGTGCTCACGGCCCGGAGCAGGCCTTTGGCGAAATCGAGCGTGAGCAGGCGCTGCAGAAGGCGCTCGCTGATCTGCCGGAACGGCAGCGCGAGGCGGTGGTGCTGTGTCACTACGGTGATCTGCCGCAGGCCGAGGTCGCCGCCAGCCTGGGCCTCAGCGTTGAAGCGCTGGAATCGCTGCTGGCCAGGGCCCGTCGCCAGTTGCGCCTGCGCTTGACCGGTCCGCCGGAAAACGCATGAAGATGACGGGCCGCGACGGATTTTGAGCCCTGACGCGTTTTATGAAAAGACGACCCATGGATCGGCAGGATGGTCAGATGAACCTGGGATGCTGATCGGATGGAAAAGGAGAGAAAGATGAGCGCGCTGAACATCGAGGCCTTTGCGCAGCTGGCCGACGCCTATGGCGGCGACCTGCAGCGCTGGCCCGAGCACCAGCAGGCCGAGGCTCGAGCCTTGCTCGCCCGCAGTGATGCGGCGCAAGCGCTGCTGCGTGAGGCGGCTGGACTCGATGCCGCGCTTGGAGGTCCCAGTCCGGCGCCGTCGCTGCAGGCGCTGCGTGCGCGCATCCTCAATTCCGTGCCGCGACAGCCTTCAGCCGCACGACCGGCAGTGGCGCCAAGTCGCCCCTGGTGGCAGGCATTGTGGCTGGAACTGGGCGGCGTGCGTTGGGTCGGGCCGGCACTGGCAGCGGCTCTGACGCTGGGTCTGGGGCTGGACCAGATGGTCGCCACTGAGAGTGTTGGACCGCAGGGTGACACCGATCTGATCAGCTTGGCGCTGCTCGATGACGATGACGAGGAACTGCTGCCATGAGTGAAGGTCCATCACGCCAGACCGTGTCGCCCATGCGCTGGCTGCTGCTTGCCTCGCTCGGCCTCAATCTCGCCCTCGGCGTGGCGCTGGGACTGCACCTGTGGCGCACCCCGCCGGGCTGGGAGCCGGGCATCCCCGGTCCGCGCGCATTGCGTCAGGCGGTGCCCGAGGCCAGTCAGCCCCTGCTACGCTCGGTGTTCGACCAACACCGGCCGGCGCTGCGCGGCGCGATGCGCGAGCGGCGCCAGGCGCGACGCGAGGTCCGTTCACTGTTGGCGGCCGACAACTTCCAGCGTGACAGCGCCGCCAGTGCATTGGCGACGCTGCGCGAGCGCGATCTGGCCGCGTCAGCTGCCGCCCACGCCGTGCTGCTTGACCTGCTGGTCCAGATGGAGTCAGCCGAACGCCAGCAACTGGTCGAGGGAATGCTGCAACGACGCCGCCACGGAGCGGACTCCGAACGCCGCTAGCAACGGCGCGAACAGCGCGAGGCTGAGGCTGCCGATGCACCGGTGGAGTCGGATCAATCCGGGCCTGGGGCCGAGGGATCAGAGCTGAGGGACCAGGAAGAACCGCAAGACTGAGGCTCCGAGCCGGTTCCGGGCCAACCAGATCGAGGGGGAACCCTTGACCTTCTGGGGACCGGGGCCTGTGGGGTGTGAGTCAAACCGATATGCGGGGCTCTTGTTCTTGTTCTTGTCAGAGCCAGCCTGCTGGCGAAGCTTTTGCTGTTGCTTTTTCCTGCCTCGCCGGCTGCGCCGTCGGCGGGCCTGCGGCCCTTGGATCGCCTGCAAGCAGCCTCTCACAGTTCCTTTGGGCCAGCGCAGCGATCTTGCTCTTGCTCTTGCTCTTGCTCTTTGTAGGAGGGAGCTCGCTCGCGATGCTCTGGCTCTGGCTCTGGCTCTGGTCCTGGCTTGGCTCTGGCTCTGGTCCTGGCCTAGCTCTGGCTTGGCCTGGGCTCTTGACCTTGCTGGGCCCTGTGCCCTGGGCCCTGCAACCACCAGCGCCCCCGAAACATCAGTTTGAATCGCACCCGGCGCGCACCGCCCACGGACCCACCCCGACCATTTGACGCTACACTTCGCTGTCCAAGCCTGCGACCATCGGGCGCAGGGACGTGACGGCTGCCGGCCTGGCTGCTGCGCGCAGGGCAGGAATGGGTCAGATGACACAAACCGACCAGAATTTTGAGCGGTTGGCTGCGGGTGCTTTCATCTTCCGCGAGGGAGATGCAGGCTCGGTGATGTACATCATCGAGAGTGGCACGATAGCGATCCTGCGCAAGGCGCGAGGGGATACGCCTCTGGCTGAGCTCGGCCCGGGCGACTTCTTTGGCGAGATGGCGATTCTGGAGGACCAGCCACGTTTCGCCTCTGCCAAGGCCCTGACCGAAGTCCGCTTGTTGCGCATCGAACGCGCCCAGTTCGCCGATCTGCTGCAGCAGAACATAGAGGTCACTGTCCGCATCATGCGCAAGCTGGCTGCGCGCCTGCGACGAGCCGAGCAGCAGGCACAAGGCACTCACGCGGAGTTGGAGAACGCGCGTTCGCGGCTGGCCGCTGCTCGCGCCAGCCTGCCGCCCAGTTCCAGTCAGCAGGCGGCAACGGTGGCGGCACCTGTGGACCCGGCAGCGGTGGCGCGGGCATCGCAACTCAAGCTGGTGCATGAACTGGGCAGTGAATTCGTGCTCGACGTCAGCGCCGGTGAATTGCTGGTCGGGCGCCCCGACCCGGTGCTCGGGCAGGTGCCCGAGATCAATCTGGGTCCGCTCGACAGCAAACGCACCCTGTCGCGACGCCACGCCAAGCTTCTGCGTGGTGAGTCTGGCTGGCTGTTGCGGGAAGAAGTAGGCACCGTCAACGGCACCTTTCTGAACGGTCAGCGAGTTCGCACTGGCGACGACTTCCCGCTCCGCGTCGGTGATCAGCTACGCTTCGGCGCGATTACCCTCGATGTTCGCAGCCATACGCAGGAGGAATCGGCATGAGCAACGCTACCGCTGCCAGCGAGCTGGCGCAAATGGATCTGGGCGTGCTCGATCAACTGGCCAAGTTGCAGATGGAGTTGGAGCAGGTCGATCATCGACTCAGTTCGATGGAGAGTCGACGCGACGCAGTCGCCGAGGAAGTCTACAACCGCGTCCGTCGTGACTATCTGAGCCAGCGCAAATCTCTCCAGGACAGCGCCGAGCCCTTGCGCGAACAGGCCCGCGCTCTGTACTCCCGGGTCCAGGCCGCACTGCTCGAGATTGATCGCGACTACAACACGGTCCAGATGGATCTTGAAGAGATTGCCTTTCGTCACTCGCTTGGCGAGTTCGACGAGCCCGAGAAGGAATCTCGCAGCAAGGCCAAGGCCAAGCTGCTCAAGGAACGACAGCAGGCGCGAGATGAGGCGCAGGCGCTGCGTGCGCGCTTCAACAAGGCGTTTCCGGCGCTCGAGCAGGGGGCTGAACCTGCCGAACACTCCGGAGCGGCTGCCAGGGCAGGTGATGGCGCTGCCACCGACAGCGAAGACCCGACCCAGCGCGTCAACAAGGTTTCCGAGGACGAGATCCGTACCGCAGAGCTGCCCTCGCCGGAGGATGCCAGGCAGGCACCCGCGGCCATTCCTGCCCCTCCGACAGCCAGGCCCGTCGAGCCGCCGCCGACCCCGCCGCCGCGACGCAATCCGGATGCCACGGTAGTCTTTCGGCCAGCCCGACTGACCGATCAGGCGCCTGATCAGCCTGGGGGGCCGTATACTCTGGGGCTTAAACCGTTGTCGATTGGCAGCGACCCCCGGTGTGACGTTAAAGTGGAGGGAGTTGCCGCGCGCCAGGCGGAAGTGGGGCCCAGTCGCAGTGGATTCATACTGCGCGACCTGGCGGGCGGAGCAACGACGGTCAACGGTCAGGCGGTCGACGAGCTGTTGCTTAAGGACGGCGACCTCATCCAGATCGGTACGCTCAGCCTGAGGTTTTCCCAGGTCTGAATCAAATCCCAGAAAGTTCGCGACAGGATCAAACGATGGCAATCGAAATCAGCGAAGAGAAAGCGGGCTCAGTCCGTATCCTGGCCTTGAGTGGCCGCCTCGACACCGAGACCGCGCCAGATTTCGAGCTCAAGGCGCACGATCTGTTTACCGAGGGCGACCGTCACTTCGTGGTCGATCTCTCGGGCATCGACTACGTCAGCAGTGCCGGTCTGCGGGTACTGTTGTCACTGGCCAAACAAGTTGATGGCGGCAAGGGCAGCCTGCAGCTGTGCGGCCTTCCACCCCACGTCAAGCAGGTCTTCGATCTGGCCGGTTTCAGCAAGCTGCTGAATCTGCAACCCACCTTGAAGGGCGTGTTGAGCAGCCACCCCGAGGCGCAGGGGATGGATGCGGCGGTGGTGGGCAATCTGGCCAAGGAACTGCTCGGGGATCGCGCTGACGCCACCCCTGCGACCAGCAGCTCGGCTGCACCGGCATCGCCCCAGCTGCAGAACTCGGCGGCCAATCTGCTCGGCGCGAAGGCACCGCCGCGGTCCAGAAGCAGCAACAAGGGGCTGTGGGCCCGCTTCCTGGGCTGGTTGCGCGGCGAGTAGCCGTCCGGGATCGCGCAGAATCGGGCTCTTTCGCGGGGGCCTCGCGGGCGCGCAGCACTTGTCCCGTGAGAATCGTTCACGCTTCCTGATTGTCGAGCAGCCGTTCAACGCAGATGATCGTGAAATCGTCGCTGGAGACCTCGTCCTGGCAGTAACTCAGCAGCGCGCTGCGCAGCCGGCGGTTCATGTCCGAGGCTCCGCTCGCCTGCCGCATCGCATCGTTGCGGCGATCGTTGCCGAAAGGCTCGCCGGCGGGGTCTTCGCCCTCTTCGACCCCATCGGTGGTGAACAGCATCACATCGCCGGGTGACAGCTGGAAGCGCTGGTCGCGGATGCTCAAGTCGGGCGAGCTGCCGATCGGATGGCCCGGGTCCAGACTCATCTCCACCACCCGTTTGGTCGCGGTACGCAACACCGGTGGATTGTGCCCGGCCAGCGCGAGGCGGCAAACGTGGGTGACCGGGTTCAGGAACATCGTCGCAACGGTCAGGAACATCCCCGGCTCGATCACCGGGCAGACGCGCTGATTGAGCTCGGTCAGAAACTCCGCCGGCCCCTTGGAGGTGGCCAAGCGCGCGCGCAGGACGGCGCAGGCGAACACCATGTACATCGCGCCGGAGACGCCCTTGCCAGCGACGTCCCCAATGGTCACCGCCAGTTCGCCGCTCGGCAGCCGGGTCACATCGTAGAAGTCACCGCCAATGGCCAGTGCGGGGGTGTAGCTGAAGTCGATCTCATAGCCGGCTATCTCTGGGGGCTGTTCCGGCAACAGACGGTATTGGATGCGCCGCGCCAGACGCAGATCGGACAACATCATCTTGGCCCGTTTGGCGTCCTGACTGGGTCGCACGGTCTTGTCCGTCGGGGCCGGCGCGGCGACCGTGGACCCGACCTGCTGGACGAACTCGAACAGGACCTGACCGAACTGGACCATGTCCCCATCGGCAAGCAGATGTGCGGTCCGGCCGAGTGCGCGACCATTGATGCGTGACCCGTTGGCGCTGGCCAGATCGGTCACTTCCACCCGCCCGCCAGCCAGCTTGATCTCGGCGTGGCGACGCGACACGGTCGGATGATCAACCCGGAACTCGGCGGCGGGATCACGGCCGAGGATACCGCTGTCGCTGAGCTCGAACTCCAGCGGAGGCGTGATGCCTTCCACCGAGCGCAGTCGCGGTGGTGTTTCCTTGCTCACGTAAGACGTCCCTCCCTGGATCACTGGTGGTGCAGCGCTGGCGTCGGCCGCTGCCATATCGGCAGATGGCGCCTTCCCCGCGGCATACTAGCCTCGCCGCGGACGTTGATGAAACATCCGGGCTCATCCGCCATTCTAACTGGAGTTGCCCGATGTCCTGGTCGTATATCTGCGTAATGATCGCCGGCCTCATGCCGCTGCTGTTTGCCGGCTATGCCAAATTCGCCGGTCCGGGGTTCGACAACCGCCATCCGCGTGAGTTTCTGGCCCGCCTCGACGGCGCCCGAGCACGCGCGCACGCCGCCCAGCTCAACAGCTTCGAGGCCTTCCCCTTGTTCGCCGCGGCGGTGCTGATGGCTCACCAGGCCGGCGTCGAGGTCGCGACTATCGACCGCCTGGCGATCATCTACGTGCTGCTGAGGCTCGCCTATGGTGTCCTCTACATTGCCGACAAGGCCACCTTGCGCAGTCTGGTCTGGGCCGGCGCGACCGGAATCTGGATAGCGTTGATGGTGATGGCGGCGGGATGAGCTGCGCGGGGACCAAGGGTGACAGGCAAACTACTGCTGCAGCAGGAGTGAGAGTTCGTAGTTGGGAGTAGGGAGTTGGGAGTAAGGGCTGGAGCGAAAGCCAGAGCCTTGCAGCGCATCGAGGGCTGGCAGGCTGTCGACACGCCGGCACTTGGCAGAGAGAGCGAACCACTCCAAGATGCGCACTCCCGACTCCCGACTCCCGACTCCCGACTCCCGACTTGTGCAGTCATTGCCTCGATCTCTACGATTCGACTCGCACTCCAATCATGAACGAACCCCACCCGCAACCGCCGCAAGCCTTGACGGCGACCGCCGCAAGCCCCACGCTGCGACCTCCGCTGGATCGGCGCCGGACAAACGGTCGCTGTTCCGCAGCTTGCTGCGGGATGGAGGAAAGTCCGGGCTGCATAGGGCAGGGTGCCAGGTAACGCCTGGGAGGCGAGAGCCTACGGAAAGTGCAACAGAGAGCAGACAGCCCAAGAACCGGCCTTCGGGTCGGGTCCGGTGATGGTGAAAGGGTGCGGTAAGAGCGCACCGCGCGAGTGGCAACATTTCGCGGCTAGGCAAACCCCACCCGCAGCAAGGCCAAATAGGGGAGTCATGGCGTGGCCCACGTCGCTCCCGGGTAGGCTGCTTGAGCCGTGTGGTGACACACGGCCCAGATGAATGACCGTTCTCGACAGAACCCGGCTTATGACTGGCCCGATCCAGCGGAACCTCTTTCTTGCGACGTGCGACGTGCGACCGAGATGTGAGGCCTGGGTAGGTATGGCGGCGCACGTCGCACTCCAGGGCTGAGGGCTGAGGGCTGAGGGTGTCAGAAGAGCCCCGCGACAGCAGCTCTGCGCCATATCGATGCCCCCAAGCGCTCCGACGCAGGTAATCCGCTACGTGCCAGTTTCAACCCACGTAGCTCCCATCGGGGCTCCGCCGCGGCTA
>DAIMJK010000091.1:0-11662 GCA_036722245.1 Lysobacterales bacterium | reverse complement strand
CGAACGCGAGACGGCGCTGGAGGCGCGCATTGCGGCGCTGGAGGCGCGACTGGCGCAAGTACTCGGCGAGTAGGTACGGTCGCGGACTGGGCCCTGGGCACTGTGCCCTGGGCCCTCGGCTTCAACTCGCACTCATGGGCTCCAGGTCGACAATAACTGCACCGATGATCCGCTATTCTCCGGCGCATGGTCGACCATGCCGATGCCCTCCCCACCACCCTTGACAACCTCGATCTGGATGCCCTGCTGCCGGTGGTGCATGCCCGGCTGAAGGCGATCGCTGCCGGTGTGCGTCGACGCAGTCTGGAGGACAGCCTCAACACCACCGCGCTGGTCAATGAGACCTGGATACGGCTGGCCGAGCACGGGAGCGTGGATGTGACGGATCGGCAGCGCTTCTTCGGCCTGTGCGCGACCGTGATGCGGCGAGTGCTGGTCGATCGTGCCCGCGCCCGCCAAGCGCTCAAGCGGCCGCAACTGGAACCGCTCGACGGCATCGCCGACGGGCTGGGTGAGCATCTGCCGGCGGCGGATGCGGCGGCTGACAGTCTGCTCGCACTGGAGCAGGCGCTGGAACAGCTCGAGCGGGTCAGCCCGCGGCTGGCGCGGATCGTCGAGATGCGCGTCTACGCCGGCTTTGACAACCACGAAATCGGCGAAGCGCTGGCCATCAACGAAAAGACCGTGCGGCGAGACTGGCTCAAGGCCAAGGCGCTGCTGAGCGGCTGGCTGGAGGACCCGACGGAATGAGTGCGTACACCGACCACGCGCACGGGGCATTGTCGCTCTGGGTCCTGCGCGGCGGCCGAAAGTCGCGCCCGGACGCATGGCGAAGCGGGTCACTCGGCGCGATCGCGGCCAGCGTGGGGGAATGATGCGGCCAGGCTGGCAACGAGTCGAGGCGGCCTTTGACGCGCTGATCGAGATGACTCCGGCAGCGCGCGCGAGCTGGCTGGCCAGTCAGAACGGCGACCTGAGCGCGGACGAACGAGCACAGGTCCAGACTCTGCTGCGGCGGGCGGACGCGCCCACGGGCGAGTTGCTGGCGCCGTCCGGAGCGGCGCAGCTGGCCGAGCCGGCGCTGGCGCCAGGCGACCGGATCGGCGTCTGGCAGATCGAAGGCGAGATCGGTCAGGGCGGCCAGGGTCGGGTCTATCGAGTCCAGCGACAGCAGGGCGGATTCGCCCAGCGCGGCGTACTCAAACTCGCCCACGGGGTGGATGCCGGAGGACTGCGTCGATTCCTGCGTGAGCGGCAACTGCTGGCGCGGCTCGATCATCCGGCCATCCCGCGGCTGATCGATGGCGGGCAGCTTGCCGATGGCCGCCCCTGGTGGGTAGGCGAACTGGTCGAAGGCGAGCGCATCGACGCCCATGTTGCGCGCGCGCGGCTGGATCCGGCGGCCATCGTGCGTTGCTGTCTGCCCTTGCTGGACGCGGTAGCGCACGCCCACGCGCGGCTGATCCTGCATCGGGACCTCAAGCCGGCCAACGTGCTGGTGGACCCGACGGGCCAGCCGCATCTGCTGGATTTCGGGATCGGCCGGGCGCTGGACGGCGACAGCGTCGCCACCGGCCACAGTTTCAGCGCCGCCTATGCCGCGCCCGAGCAGGTCCGGGGCGATGACCTGAGTGTGGCGGTGGATGTCCATGGTGTCGCTGCCCTGCTGTACCGCCTGCTGGCGGGCAAGGCGCCCTTCGAGGCGGCCGATCTGAGCGCCAGCGTGCACGCGGTGCTGCAGCGCGATCCGGCGCCCATCCCTGGCATTGACCGAGAGCTGTGGGCCATCCTTGCGCGCGCCCTGCGCAAGGAGCCGCAGCAGCGCTACGCCGATGTGGGCACACTGGCGGAGGATCTGCGCGCCTGGCTGGATGGTCGCCCGGTGCGGGCGCTGGCAGGCGGGCGGCGCTATGTCCTGGGCAAGTTTCTGCGTCGTCATCGTTGGCCGCTGCTGGCCGGCAGTCTGGCCCTGGGGGCGGTGCTGGCCAGCAGCGTGACGGCCTTGTGGCAGGCGCAGCAGTCGGCGCAGGCGCAGGTTGCCGCCGAGCAGGCGCGCGCCGAAGCGGTCGAAGCCCTGGCGCAGTCGGAATGGGATCTGGATACGCTCAATCTCACGCTCGCCTACCAGGGCGCCTACTCACGCGCCCTGCAGCAGCTGTTCGGTCCTGCCAGTGGCCTGCCGGAAGAGCGCCTCCACGCGGCCCTGCTGAACCAGGCCGATGAGGCCCATGCGGCGCGCGAGCAGGATCCGGAGGCGGCCGCGCTGGTCGCTCTCGCACTGGGGCGACATTTCGTGTTCCAGCACGACTATGCCACCGGGGTGCGGATCCTGGAGCGCTGGCTGGAAAGCGGCTATGGCGACCAGCGGGTGCGTTCCGATGGGATGGGATTGCTCGCCCGCGCCTACCCCGAACTGGGGCGGAGCGCCGAAGCAGTCGAGTTGCTGCGTCAGATCGAGGCCAACCTCGCCGCCGGTCGCGATCGCCTCAGCATGTCGCATGTGGCAACGGCCTCGCAGCTGGCTTTGGCCAGCGACGAGCAAGCAGACCTGCGTCACGCAATCGCGGTGATCGATGCCAGTCTGGCGCTGCCGCGTCATCAGGCGATTGCCGACGGCTTCGCCTATCCCTACAACCAGCGCGCCCTGTTGTACGGGCGGCTGGGCGAATTCGACGCCGCACTGAAGGACCTGCGCAAGGCGTTGGAACTGGAGGATTCCGGGCTCTCGGCCGACCCGGTCGGGGCAATGACCGGATTGCTCAACCTGGCCATGATGGAGTTGTTTCACAATCGCGATACGGACACCGTGGCGCAGTTGTTGGCGCGCTACGCGCCCGAGGTCGAGCTGCGACGGCCGGATCGCCAATCCGAACATGCGCTGGACGGTCGTGCCCTGCTGTATTACGGCGTGCTGGCGCAGCAGCGCAACGAGCCGGCGGCTGCGGTCGAGTCCTTTCGCGCTGGCCACGCTGACCCGCCTGCACGGCCCAGACAGTCGGCAAGCACTCAATGCCGCTGCCTGGCTGGCCGAGGCGCTGGCTGCCAGCGGCGCGCTGGACGCCGCCGAGCAGGGTCTGGCGGACCTGCACCAGCGCGCCGCCGATCCTGCCCATGCCGGGTTCAGGCCGCGGCTGCGGTTGGCGGAGGCCGCGATTGCGCTGCACCGTGGCGAGCGCGAGCGCGCGGTGGCGCGACTGCAAATGGCGCCCGATCTGCCTGCTGAAGTCCGCTCCAGCGCGGAGCTGAGCTACCTGTATCAGCGCCTGCAATCGAGCTTGCAAGTCGCGGGGCCGGTGGCAGGTTCTCCGGTACCACCAGCCGACGCCAGGCCGTAATCGAAAAATATCCTCCACGGCTGCTTCCGCCGGCCTGAGCGCGTCGTATTCTTGCCGCGCCCGATTGCGGGTTTCCAGGGATCAAGGTCATGTCGAGCTTTCGTTCTTCCTTCAATCTGGTCCGTTCCAGCAGCCTGCTCGCACTGTCCAGTCTGGCCATGCTCGGCTTCAGCAGCCAGGCATCTGCCCAGGATCTGGTGTTCAACCTGATCAACCAGTCCAGCTACGATGTCATCGAGTTCTATGCCTCGCCCTACAACGTCGATTCCTGGGAAGACGATATCCTGGGCTCGGACATCCTGGAGTCGGGCTACTCGATCCGGATCACGATTGCCGATGCACGCACCCAGTGCGAGTACGACCTGCGCTTCGTCTTCGAGGACGGTGACGTGATCGAACGCTCTGGCGTGGATCTTTGCCAGACGCGCAAGTACACCCTCACCGATTGATCCGACGGCTGCCGCCGGTTGGGATGCCTGGCTTACACGAGAGTGCAAGAGCGCCAACGGCCGCGAACGCCTGGCATCGGTCAGCGAGTTCATGAAGTACCTGTCCCAGCCGATCGCCCTTCGAGCCAACATTGAAGACGACTGTTTAGACCTCTCAAAAATGGCTCAACGACGAGGTAACGCGCTGCCGCGCAGGAACACTTGGATCATCGCAAGACACTCCCCGGCAGTCGCATTGACCGACACGTTAGCCGTCGGCACGAGAATTGCCGGATGAGCTGCGCTGTGCCCGCAAGGCTGCCGCTGTGTGACCGATGAAGACGATCGGCGCTCCAAGCAAGATGAGGAAGAAGCCGACTGGAAGAATCGTGCTGAGAAACAACACTGCGCCGATCGCAATGAGTGCCCAACCAAAGCGGGTCAAGAGCTTCATCGTCTACTCCGTGCGCAGCACCGACGACTACAGTTAATGGACGGCAAAGTTCCGTGTTTCAACACGGAAGGTTGCCGCATATCACGCAGTGCGGTTGGGTCGATCAGCATACCGAGTCCTGCTGCTTCCTGAGCATCCCGAGGGCCGGAATACGGCGGCCAGCACGGCTGGCTCGGGAAAGTTCGTGTGTCCCCGGTTCTTGCTAGAGCGCGAGGCGGCCGGCGCTCGTGGTCCGACGCGACAGGGCCTTCTCGCGAAAGCTGGACATTGCCGTGATACATCCCGGCAAGATCGATCCCGAGCCGCCGCCCTGTGGACAAAGCTACTCAACGAAGCTCATCACATCAGGCCCGCAGTAGCGCGGTCCCGGCGCGCGTGACGCCCCGGCTTTCGCTACGGTCCATGTCGCGCCGGCGGCCGCGTCCCTGCGCGATGACGGGCATGTGGCAATGGCGACACCGGAGGGCTTGGGCAAGTTCATGCCGGCCGCCTCGCGCTCAGGGAGTTCGTTGGTCGTCAACTATGCAACTCGCGCAGGACATCAGGGTGCGCGACTGCAACTTTGAGAAGCGTCCTTGCGGCACCTGTCGGCTCTCGGCGCCCCTGTTCCCTGTCCTGTAGCGTGCGCGCAGAGACGCCGAGAAGTGCGGCAAAATCCTGCTGCGACAATCCGACGCTCGCACGCGCCTGGGCGGCCGCAGGGACCTCAACCCTTGTGACGCACGCGGCCTGACCCCGACGCATCTGCTTGATCGAAGTCAGCAGGTCCTTTTGGAAGCGGGTGATGTCAGAGGGCATTCTCAACTCCATGCTTGAGCTCGGCGAGAAACTCTGTCGGAAGCTTCTCAAACTTCGCCTTGGCGTAGACGATCAAGAGCCAGATCGTGTGCTCGGCCAGCAGAAAGCAAATCACCCGCTCCAGATTTGCTCGTCGCCGAGAAGGCCAGCACCCGCACGGCGCAGATCTGCGCCAGTTTCGGGGAAGCTGCGTACTCGCTCTTGTCGGGCCAGGTTCAACGCCAATCAGTCAGCTTCAAGTATGCTCGTCGGACCGCACGATCGGGTGCGATCTAGTCGGGCGCGGCCGAACGTGGGTGCTCAGCGATCAGCCACCGAAATCGTTCCCTCATGCTCGGGGGGCATGGGCGCGCGTCTGAGGCTGAAGCGGCTTGCCTGGGCTGCCTTGCTGTTTGTCTGCGAGGTCATGGCCGGCGATGACCTGGGCGCGGTCCGGATCATCGAGGGTTCCGAGGCCGATCCGGCGAGCAGCGTCGAGTTGCTTGGTCTGCGCCAGTTTGGCACCGAGACCGGACTGCCGCAGATGACCGTATTCGCGCTCGCCGAGGATGCAGCGGGTTACGTCTATGCCGGCACTCAGGACGGACTGGCCCGCTGGGACGGCCAGCGCTTCGAGCGATTGCCGCATCGCGCCGATGGCAGCGACTGGGTCACCCACCTGCTGGCGACGGAGCAAGGGCTCTGGGTAGGTACGGATGAATCCGGACTGCATTTGTGGCGGGATGAACACTGGCTCCGCGTGCATGATGACGCGGGCCAGGTGCTGCCCTCGATCGAGGCGATCGCACCTGCCGCGATTGGCGGTGTCTGGATAGGTACACCCAATGGCTTGCTGCATTGCGACGAGCGCTCCTGCCGTCGGATGGCCGAGACGGCTGATCTGGAGATCGCCGAGTTGCTGGAGGCCGCGGACGGCACGCTGTGGGTGGGGACGAACACCAACGGTCTGTATCGATTTGATCCCGCCGCCAACGGCCTGCGTCGCGGTGCCCATTTCGACCGCAGCCACGGACTGCCCAATGATGCGATACGCGCCCTCCTGATGGATCAGCGTGAGCGCCTGTGGATCGGAACCGGGCGCGGACTGGCCCGTTGGGACGGTCAGCAGATGGTGCGCTGGCGCGAAACCGGCAGCGGACCCCTCGGCGGAGTGTTCGCGCTCGCCCAGCTGGCCGACGGCAGCGTTCATGCGGCGTTGCGGGGCCGCGGCCTGGCGTTGTTTCGGCCGGATGATGGCTATCGCATCTTTGGTCTGCGCGATGGACTGCCAGACAGCTACGTGCAGGCGCTGCTGATCACTGCTGATCCCACCGACCCCATCGTCTGGCTGGGTACCGCGTCGAGCGGAGTACTGCGGCTGGAAAGCGGACGCTGGCGCAGTTTCGATGAGCGCCACGGCCTGCCGCAGCGAGTGGTCGTGGGGGTCGGGCTGGCCCGCTTCGATGAGGGTCCGGCGCAGCTCTGGGCGGGCACCCTCGCTGGCGCGGTGCGCTGGGATCAGGGCCGCTGGCTGCCGCTGTTGCCCGAAGCGTATCGCAGCGACATCGTCTACGAGTTGCTGACCGACCAACATGGCCGGCGCTGGTACGGGACTCAGCGCGGCGTGCTGATGGAACAGGACGGTCGCTGGCTGCGGATCGACAGCGACAGCCACGGCTTGCCTGCGGTGGTCGTCGCGAACCTGCTGCTGGTCGAGGACACGCTCTGGATCGGCACCAACCACGGACTGGCGCTGTACCGCGACGGGCAACTCCTGACGCCCTTTGCCGATCACGATGTCTATGCGGCGATGGCGGTCCGTTCCATGGCCCAGATCACGATCCCGCAGCGCGGTCCATTGGTCCTGCTCGGCACCAGCCAGGGCCCGCTGCTGAGCAACGGTGAATGGATCGAGGCCTTGCCGGCGTCCTGCGCGCCGCACCGGAGCATTCACGATGTCGAAGTGCTGCCGAACGCGGACGTCTGGCTCGGGACTCGTGCAGGAGCGGTCCGTTTGCGCTGGCAGGATGGCGCGGCCCATTGCGAATTGATCCGCGAACCGACCGGTAGCGCGACCACGGTTTACCAGATCGCGGTGGATCGGCAGGGGCGGGTCTACCTGTTTGGCTATGCCGGTGTGCGCCGGATCGATGATCCACAATCGCCCGACCACAGCGCTGGCTATCGACGCTTTGGACTGGAGGATGGATTGCCGGCGCTCGAGTTCAATCGCGACGCGCTGGTCGATCCGGAGGGCCGAGTCTGGGCGGCGAACAGCGCCGGCCTGGTCGTGTACGAACCCGATGTGCCGCTGAGCGTGCCGCGGCAGGCTCCCTTGCGCCTGCAGGTCGACTACGAGGGCCGCCTGTTGGCAGCCGGGACAGAACTGCCCGCGAGTCACTCCGAGTTGCTGTTCAAGCCGCGCCTGCTGTCCTTTCGGCAAGAGCACCAGATCCGCTACCGGACCCGCCTGATCGGACTGGATCAGAGCGACGGCGACTGGCTGGCGAATGGCGATCGACGCTTTCCACGTATCCCGCCGGGCAGCTATCGCTTCCGGGTCGAGGCGCGCGATGCGGCGGGCGCGCTGCATGGTCCGGTCGAGTTTGCGTTTCGAGTCGCCGCGCCGTGGTGGCAGCACCCGTTGAGCCTGCTGGTCGCGGCCCTTTGCCTGCTCGCGGCGGGTCTGCTCGCCGGCAGGCTGCGCGTTCGCGCGCTTGCACGGCGAGCGCTGCGACTGGAGGCCGTAGTGGCCGAACGCACTCGCGAGTTGGCCCTGGCTTCCAACACGGATTCGCTGACCGGTTGTTGGAACCGACGATGCTTCCACGATCGCATAGCGCATTGGCTGGACGAGGACATGGCCCATGGCGGGGCGCTGCTGCTGTTGATCGACATCGATCACTTCAAGCGGATCAATGACCAATATGGCCACGCTGCGGGCGATGCGGTGCTGGTCGAGGTGGCGCGGCGGTTGCGCACGGCCGACCAGACCGGCTCCGAGGTGATCCGCTGGGGCGGCGAGGAGTTCCTGTTGTTGTTGCGTCGTGCCGATCCGGCGCGCAGTGCGGCACGGGTCGCGGCAGTCCTGGCCGCCATCTCTAGCGAGGCCATCACGGTGTCCGGGACTGCGATCGACGTGAGCTGTTCGATCGGCTACACGCGCTGCCGGCCGCAGGCCGACGACATCGACCAGCATATAGATCGGGTCATCGGTCGGGCCGATGAGGCGCTCTACCGGGCCAAGCACGAGGGCCGCAATCGAGCCGTCGGCGCGGTGTAGTTGCAAAGGGCCGGATCGAAAGCGGACGCAGACCGTGCGATTGTGAACGGCTACAGTGCACGAATGGCGCTTGTTCGCTGCTCTGGCTGCGTGGCCCGATGCTTGCTTTGCTTTCGCCGGATACGCTTCTCGGCAGGTGACGACGCACATGAACGCTTTGTTCCACGATGGCTGCTACGCGTGGCGCCGCCTGCGCAAGAGTCCGGGCTTCGCGGCCACGGCGAGCTTGATGTTGGGACTGGGCATGGGCCTGGGTGTAGCGATGTTCAGTGTGCTGCAGGGCGTCGTGCTTTCCAGCCTGCCCTATCCCGGCGGCGACCGGGTCGTGGCGGTGACCGCGGTGAACCCGCAGCAGGGCGGGGCGGCTGGCGGCCTGACGCCAGCCGAGGCGCTCCAGTTGGCGCAATCCGATGCCTACGAGGCCTTCGGCTACTACCACTGGGGCGGCATGACCCTCCTCTCGGAAGGCCAGGCGCGTGAAGTTCGAATCGCCCAGGTCAGCCAGGGCTACTTTGCCGCTCTGGGCGTGGCTCCGCTGCTCGGCCGCGTGTTCGAGGTCGACGACATGGACGGCGCTCAGGACGGATTGATCCTGTCTCATGGCGAATGGCAACGGCTGAGCGGTGGCGATCCGGAAGTCGTAGGCCGGACGATAGACACCGTGGAACACGGCCGCATGCGCGTGATCGGCGTCATGCCGGCACAGTTCAGTCATCCGTCGGCACTGATCGGCGCCTGGCGCGCGTTTCCGGCGGCGGCCATCCAGCCGCAGTCGCCAGCCCACTGGAACGCGCGCCATGTCGATGCGGTGGCGCGCGTTGCTGCTGGTCAGACCGGCAGGGCAGCGCTGGAGCGGGCACAAACGGTGGCCGATGCGGTGCGTCAGTCCTATGCCATGAGCGATGTCGGCTGGAGGCTTCAGGCCACCCCCTTGCTCACGCAGGTCGTTGGCGAGGCCGCCCCGGTGCTGTGGGCCAGCTTCGCCGTCACCATGCTGGTGCTGTTGATCGCCTGTGCCAATGTGGCCATCCTGCTGGATGCCCGCCAGATTGCGCGCAGCGAGGAGCAGGCGATCGCTCAGGCGCTGGGTGCCAGCCGGCAGCGGGTGTTTCGGGTCTTGCTGCTGGAACTGGCCCTGCTGGGTGCGGCCGGCGCCCTGCTCGGGTGGGTGTTCGCGGCCGGCGCCCTGCATCTGCTCGCTGGTCTGGCCGAAAGCAGCGTTCCGCGCACTGACGAAATCGCACTCGATGGCGAGGTGCTGCTGTTCGCGCTCGGCGTCGCCCTGGCCACGCCGATCCTGGCCGGGTTGCTTGGCGCGCTGCGGCTCCGCGGTGAGGTGATCGACGCGATGCGCAGCGGCGGCAAGGGCATGGCCACGATGCATGCAGCCCGCACGCGCTGGTTGCCGGTGCTGGGCGTGGCGCTTTCGACCATGGCCCTGTTCGCCGCGGCCGCCATGGTCGCCAGCCTGCTGCGCGTTCTGGATATCGACCCCGGGTTCCGCAGCGAGCATGTGCATGTGCTGCAGTTGGGCCGTGAAGGTGGCCCGCAGGAATGGGCGTCCTTCGCCGAGCAGATGCAGGACAAGCTGCAGGCGATGCCCGGTGTCAGCGAGGTCGCTGTGGCGACGGCGGTGCCTGGCTCGGGCCTGGGCACTTTTCGCATCGATGTGGCGGTACCCGGCCGGGCCGAGCCCGAGGCCCTGCAGGCAAGATTGCGTCGCGTGTCGCCCGCGTATCTGGATCTGTTGTCCATCCCCATCCTGGCCGGCCGCAACTTCCAGGAATCCGATCGTCCCGGCAGCGAGCGCGTTGCGATCATCAACCGCAGCCTGGCCGAGAGTGTCTTTGGCCAGCAGTCGCCGCTGGGGCAGGTGCTGACACTGCCGCTGGGTGAGGGTGATCGCGTGCCCTACCGTATCGTTGGTGTCAGTGCCGACGTGCGCAACGAGGGTGTGCGCCTTGCCGCGTCGGCTGAAGTATTGCTGCCATTCGCGCAGGAGCCGTGGATCGCAATGTCATTCCTGGTGCGCACGTCCGGCGAACTGCCCGGGATCGCGGAGCAGATGCGCACGGCGGTATGGGAGATTGACCCCAACGAGGGCATCACACGGCAGTTTCAGATGGACGAGCGATTGGCGCTCGACCTGAAGCCCTCACGCTTCTTTGCCCGCGCGGTGGGAGGCTTTGCACTGTGTGCCCTGGTGCTCGCGGGCCTGGGCGTCTACGCCGTCGCCGCCCAGCACCAGCAGCAACGCCGTGCCGAGTACGGTCTGCGCTTGGCCCTGGGCGCACCACCCGCACGCTTGGCGGGGCAGTCTCTGACGGCCAGCATGCTCGCCAGTGGTATCGGCATCCTCGCCGGCGCCGTTGGCGGATGGGCACTGTTGCACTTGCTGCGCTCGCAACTGTTCGAGTTCGGCAGCGGCTACCTGCCCTGGTTTGCCGCGGCCGTGTTAGGCATTGCCCTGGCGACGCTGACAGCCGCGCTGCCACCTGCACTGCGCGCCGCCCGCACCGACCCGTTGGTCGCCTTGCGCCCGTCGCCCTAGCTAGCTAGCTAGCTGCGAGCGTGCTTCGCTGCGCGAGCTCAGGCCGGCGGCTCGGACAGCAGCATCTGATGCGCGGCCTCGCTGCGCTTGCGGTAAAGCTGCAATCCGGTCTCGCTGAGATTTCCGAGCAGCAGCTGGGCGACCCAGTCGGCATAGAAGGCTTTCGGCGCGACTCCGACTCGACCATCCCGGTAGATTCGGAAGCCCAGCAGGCCACTGGAATCGCTCGGCCCACTGCCGCTCTTGTCGCGGTTGACCTCAACCTTCAGATGCGTCTCGATCCAGCGCACCACACTCGCATGAATCCTCTCGGCGCTGGGAGATCGGGAGATCTCGGAGGAGATCTCGGGATGCAGGAGATCTCGGGACATAAGGAGATCTCGGGACACACGTAAGGAGATCTCGAGGAGATCTCGGGACACACAAACTTTGCCACCCGCTTCGTAAGCCGATTCTTACGCCATCTGCCGGTAAAGGCTGACGTACTTCGCAGTCAAAGGCTTACAGACAACGACGCCGACCCGCGCCAAGCTGTCCGCATGACCACCGCCCGCTCCACCATCGTACCGCCTGGTTCCTCCGGCTACTACCACTGCGTCTCGCGCTGTGTCCGCCGGTCATTCCTGTGCGGTGTCGACAAGCTGACTGGACAGAACTTCGATCACCGGCGCGAATGGATCGTCGCCCGGCTGAATGATCTGGCGCAGATCTACGCGGTGCGCGTGCTGGCCTTCTCGGCGATGAGCAATCACATGCACCTGGCGCTGCACTTCGATCCCAGTTGGGTCGAGGCCTGGTCCGATCAGGAAGTCGCCGAGCGCTGGAACCGATTGT
>DAIMJK010000090.1:0-11716 GCA_036722245.1 Lysobacterales bacterium | reverse complement strand
AAGCCCCCGTTCGGAAGCGCAAGGCCCCCGATTGGAAGTAGCGCGGTCCCGGCGCGCGTAGAGTGACGAACTTCGCACCGATTCCTTTCGCGCCGGCGGCCGCGTCGTCCAACGGAGCGGGCCACGAAGCTGATGTCGCAAGCTTCAAGCACCCGTCCCCACCGTGGTGAAAGCGCTGTCAGGCCAGCGCACTCCAAACTGTCGCGCGTGCGTTCCCCTTTTGGAGTGCGGCGACCTGGCGCCGCTTTGCTCTTGGGTGCGGGCAAAAGCAGATCAAGCGCCAGATGCCCTTGCTCTACTGGGCCCTGGGCCCTGAGCCCTGTGCCCTTGACTGGCTACTGGAACTGCTCTTCAAATCAGTTTCAACTCCAACGCCTTCAAGACCGCCCGAGTCCGATCTCTGACCCCGATCTTGGACAAGATATTGGACACATGATTCTTCACCGTGCCTTCGGCCACATCGAGCGAGCGGGCGATCTCCTTGTTGCTGTAGCCGCCGGCCATCAGGCGCAGGATCTCGGTTTCGCGTTCGGTCAGCGGGTCGGGCTGGTCGAGGCTGGCGAAGCGGTTGTCGAGGTTCTCGATGCCCTTGAGCAGCCGCTCGGTCACGACCGGCTGGACCAGCGAACCGCCGCCGGCGACGGTCTGGATCGCCCCGACCAGTTGCTGCAGCGAGACGTCCTTGAGCAGGAAGCCACGGGCACCGGCGCGCAGGCCGGACAGGACCAGCTGGTCGTCGTCAAAGGTGGTGAGGATGATCGTCGGCGGCAACTTGCCGGCCGCGCCCAGTTCCTGCAACACGTCGATACCCGACTTGCCGGGCATGCGGATATCCAGCAGCACCACGTCGGGCGCGGCCTCCGGAATCATCTCGATCGCCTCGATGCCGTCAGTCGCCTCGCCAATGATGCTTATGTCATCGGCCAGCTCCAGCAGGCTGCGTATGCCCTGTCGCACCAGGGTCTGATCATCCACCAGGAAAACATTGATCACGCTGTAGACTCCATCGGTAGCCATGCCATCAGTACAAAGCCCATCCCGGGGCTGCTTTCCACATCCAGGTGGCCGCCCAGCTGGGCGACCCGTTCCTGCATACCCTTCAAGCCGTTGCCCGCTGTCAGTGAGGCGGTACCGCGACCGTCATCCCGCGCGACGACTTCCACCCCCTCATCGCTCAGCCGCAGATCGATCCACAAATTGTGCGCCTGCGCGTGCTTGACCGCATTGGTGATCGCTTCCTGCGCCAGCCGCATGACAACCTGCGCCTGGCGCGGGTCCACCAATGTCTGCCCATTCGGCAGATTGAGGTGGATCGCCGGTCGCGGCAGGCCCTCGATGAGCCGACGCAGCGCCTGGCCGATATCGACCTTGTCGCCCTCGCGCAGGGTGCTGACGACCTGGCGCACGTCGGTCAACAGCAGCTTGCTCAACGCCTGTGCGCGCTCCACGTGCGACAGCGCCTTGCCTTCGACCAGATGACTGGCGACTTCCAGATTCAGGCTCAGCGCGGTCAGATGATGACCCACCAGATCATGCAACTCGCGTGAGATGCGCAGGCGCTCGCCGGTGCGCTCGCTCTCTGCCAGCATCAACTGCGCCCCGCGCAATTCAGCGTTGACCCGCCACAGTTCCTCGCGGTCCTCGGCCTGGCGCCGCGCAACCACCGAGGTAATGAAGGCGAAGCTGGAGAAGCCCAGGTACAGCCCGGCCTGCAACAGCGCTTCGAGCAGCGAGAAATCGGCCCGACTGACAAACACCGGAATCATCGCCAGGCTCTGCGCCACCAGCCAGACGATCGCCCATGCCAGCGTCAACGCCCATGGCAGCACGCCGGCCGACACCAACAGCAGGATCGCGCCGATGCCGCCTTGGGTCAGATAGCTGACCGCCACCGCCGCAGCGGCCATCACCGGCAGCAGCAGCAGGAATACCCAGCGCCGGCCTTCGTTGGCCAGCTCACGCATCGACAACCAGTAGGCGATGCCGAAGGCCAGCCAGGCGATCCACCAGCCGATCACTGTCACCGCCTGCGGATTGCTGTCGAACAGCCGGGTGCGCAGTACCAACGGCACGCCCACGCAGATCCAGGTGAACAGGCCCGCGTAGCGAAGCAGACGCAGATGGCCTTGCTGCAGCGCGCTCATACGCAGACACTGCGGCCGTCACCGGCCTTGCCGACGATCGGGGGAGTTGTGACGCTCGATCGCGGAGCAGGATCAGCCACTGTGCATTGCTTCCGAAAGAACCACACCGACTAGCCTACGTCCAAGGCGGCCTCCCTCGCCAGCGACAATGGTCACGGGGGAAGCCGTCGGGAGTAGTGACCGCAAATACTTCGGCACGCCCAGTCGGGGTCAGGGTCGGCTCTCGACCTTCTGGGCCCTGGGCCCTGGGCCCTGGGCCATCGGCTTCATGAGCATCTACCGCCACATCGCTTCGACTCGCACCACGCAAGGGCCGCGCAAGCCCCGCCCTGCCAGTCCATCCCCCAACATGCGATACTTGGCGCCAGCCTGGCCGGACGGTGTCCGCTGCGGTTGGCTTTGTCCGCATTGGCCGCGGCGCGAACCGCAGCGATGCGAGTCGAGGCCGCGCCAGTCTCCTGTCGGTTTTACTGCAAGGGTACCCGCCGATGTCGATCGTCCTGCGTGATGTCGAGGAAAAGGATCTGGAGAACATTCTCCGCCTCAACAATGCTGCAGGAATGTCGATACTGCCGATAGAGATGAGTCGGCTGGAGCAACTAGAGCGAGTCGCACGCTACTTTCGCGTCGCCGAGGTCGATGGCGAGGCGGCGGGCTTCCTGGTCGGTCTGACTCCGGAGGCCGACTACGACAGTCCCAACTTCCTCTGGTTCAGCTCGCACTACGGCAACAGCGGCTTCCTGTATATCGACCGGGTCGTCGTGGTCGATCGCTTCCGCCGCCATGGTATTGGTCGGGTGCTCTATTGTGATGTGCTGAGCTTCGCCGAAGTGCGTTTTCCGATCCTGACCTGCGAGGTGTTCATCGAGCCGCGTGACGACATCTCGCTGATCTTCTTCGGCACCAACGAATTCAGCGAGGTCGGCCAGCAACAGGCCGGTGGACGCCGCGTCAGCCTGATGACCAAGCCACTGCGGCCGTTCGAGTTTGTGCAACAAAGCTATCTGGCGAACGGGCGCCATACGCAGTTGCCTGCATACGTCCGGGACGACCGGATCAGCCGCCGCGAGGCACGCTGGGCGGAGCGGATGAGCGCATGAGCAAGGCCATATCGGCCTTCGGGGAGGAGGTCGGCGAGACACCACCCTGCGAGCTGCGCCAGGCCCAGTTCGGCCTGTTTCTGCTGCGTATCTTCGAGCCGGACTGGTGGGCGGTGCAGGGCTATGTGGCCGATCGGGTCGGCAGCGCCCCGGGCTTGCTGCAGCATGCAGCCGTCGTGCTCGATATCGACCAACTGCCGCAGTGGCCGAGCCCTGAACAGGCCACAGACTTGCTGGCGCGCCTGCGTGCCGCCGGACTGCAGCCGATTGCGCTGGCGACCGACCCCGGCGAGAGTGCGCTGCAGCTGGCCCGGTTGTTCGGGCTGCCGGCCATTCCGGCCGAGCGCGGTCGGCGTCGCGGTCGGGCCGACAGCAAGGCGACGGATTCGTCTCAAGCGGCCACCACGGCGAAGGAGGACGCCAGCACCGAGCCGGTGCAGTTCGAGCCCGCGCCCGAGCGCCCACTGGCCGCGGCCCAGGCCGAGCCTGCCGCGCAGACCGAGTCCGCGGTGCAGTCGGCAAGCACCACGACTACAACAGCAAATGCACCCGCAGACGCGCCCACCGAAGCCTCATCGGTCGCAACGGCGCCAGCGGCGGCGCGCTCGATCAGTCCGATGTTCGTCAGCCAACCGGTTCGCTCCGGTCAGCAGGTCTATGCCCGTGGCCGCGACCTGGTGGTCAATGCGACCGTCAGCCCCGGCGCCGAGGTGATCGCAGACGGCAGCATTCATGTCTATGGTCGGCTGGCCGGCAAGGCATTGGCCGGTGCGCGCGGCGACGAGCAGGCGCGGATCTACTGTCTGGATTTCCAGCCGGAGCTGGTATCCATCGCCGGTCACTATCGGCTGCTGGAATCGATCCCGGAAAGCTCTCGCGGCCGATCGGTGCAGGTGTTGCTGGAGGGCGAGCGGCTGGACATCAAGCCGCTGCTGCGTGGATCGTGAATGACCGCGGATCGTGAAAGACTGCGAATCGTGAAAGACTATGGGCCATCGACCGCCGGCACGGCGCCGGTCGGGAACTTGAGAACCAACGTGCGAGGATTCGACCTTGAGTGAAGTAATCGTCGTCACATCCGGCAAGGGCGGCGTGGGCAAGACCACCTCCAGTGCCTCCCTGGCCTGTGGCTTTGCCCGTCGTGGCAAGAAGGTGGCCGTGGTCGATTTCGACATCGGCCTGCGCAACCTGGATCTGATCATGGGCTGCGAGCGGCGGGTCGTGTACGACTTCGTCAACGTGATCAATGGTGATTGCAGCCTGAAGCAGGCGTTGATTCGCGACAAGCGCTTCGACACCCTGTCGGTGCTGGCAGCCTCCCAGACCCGCGACAAGGATGCGCTGACCCAGGACGGCGTCGAGCGGGTGCTGCGCGAATTGCGCGAGGATTTCGACATCATCCTGTGTGACTCGCCGGCCGGTATCGAACGCGGCGCCCATCTGGCGATGTATTACGCCGACCGCGCGGTCGTCGTGGTCAATCCGGAAGTCTCCAGCGTGCGCGATTCGGACCGCGTGCTCGGCCTGCTGTCGAGCAAGACCCAGCGCGCCGAAGGCAAGGAGGGCAATGTGCGGGAGCACCTGCTGCTCACCCGCTATTCGCCCGAGCGCGTCGCCAGTGGCGACATGATGAGCATCGCCGATGTGGAGGAGATCCTCGGCATCAAGGTCGTCGGAGTGATTCCCGAGTCGCAGACCGTACTGGCTGCGTCGAATGCCGGCGTGCCGGTGATCCTGGACGAGAACAGCGAAGCGGGCCTGGCCTACGACGATGCGGTGGCCCGATTGTGTGGCGAAGAGCGGCCGATGCGCTTCATCGATGCGCGCAAGAAGGGGCTGCTCAGTCGGCTCTTTGGAGGTTGATCATGGGCTTGTTCGACCTGTTCAAGGCGCGACCTCGCAACACTGCCCAGACGGCCAAGGAACGGCTGCTGATCATCGTTTCGCAGCAACGCGGCGAACGTGGCACACCGGACTATCTGCCGCTGCTCAAGAGCGAGTTGCTGGAAGTGATCCGCAAGTACGTCAATGTCGATCCCGACGCGGTGCAGGTGAACCTGCAGAAAGACGGCGAGCAGGACATGCTCGAGTTGTCGGTGGTGCTGCCGGACCAGCCGGTGAAGTGACGGCCGAGCCGCTGCTTGCGCCACCTGCAGTATTGCGACTGGCCGAGGTCGACTTCGATCCAGTCGCCGGGCTGCTCGCCCGCTTTGGACTGCGACTGGAGCTGATCACAGCAGATGACGAGATCCCCGGCAGCTACTGGGGCGAGGACGAGGCCGGTCTGATCGGCGATACGCTCTACGCCCGACAAGACACCCCGCTGCACTCGATCCTGCATGAGGCCTGCCACTGGATCGTGATGGAGCCGGCGCGCCGGCCGAGCGTGCATACCGACGCCTCCGATTCGCTCGCCGAAGAGGACGCCACCTGCTACCTGCAGCTGCTGCTGGCCCAGTCCCTCCCCTGCTTCGGGCTGGAGCGGGCGCTGGCAGACATGGATGCCTGGGGCTACAGCTTCCGGCTGGGATCGGCCCGGGCCTGGTTCGAAAGCGATGCCGAGGACGCGCGCGCCTGGCTGGCCGAGCATGAATTGCTGGATCCGGCCGGCCTGCCCAGCTGGCGCGTGCGGACGCGCTGATTCGCGTGACCGGAACGACACCGCCGCTGTTCGCGCTGATCATCGGCGGTGGCTTCGGTGGTCTGGCCGCGGTGGCGAAGTTGCGCCAACTGGGGATCAGCGACTTTCTGCTGGTTGAGCGGGCGAACAGCGTTGGCGGCGTCTGGCAGGCCAATCGCTATCCCGGCGCGGCCTGCGATGTGCCGTCGCACCTGTACTCCTTCAGCTTCGCGCCCAGCAGCCAATGGGACCGCAAGTTCGGAACCCAGGCCCAGATCGAAAGCTACCTGCAGGACCTGGCGGCGCGCTGGCTGCAGCCGGCGCAGCTGCAACTGGGCACGCGCGTGGTATCGGCTCACTGGGACGACAGCGCACTGCTCTGGCAGGTCCAGGCCGCCGATGGCCGGCAATGGCGAGCGCGCGTGCTGATCCCGGCCTGTGGCCAGCTCAGCGAAGCGCTGATTCCTTCGATCGCGGGCCTGGACGACTTTTCTGGTGCCAGCTTCCATTCCGCCCATTGGCCCGCAGATGACAGCCTCGACGGCCAGCATGTCGCGGTCATCGGCAGCGGCGCCAGCGCGATTCAGTTCCTGCCGGCGATCCTGCCCAGGGTCGCCTCGATCACCCTGTTCCAGCGCTCACCGCCATACGTGCTGCCCAAGCCCGACCGACCCTATCGACGATCCGAGCAGGCACGCTTCCAGCGCTGGCCCTGGCTGCAGCGACTGGACCGATTGCTGCAGTACAGCCATCACGAGGCCCGCGGCCTGGTCCTGCTGCACAGCCGTCTGCTGCTGCAAGCCTACCGTTGGGCCTTCCTGCGCCGACTCAGGCGCGAAGTCAGCGATCCGGCGCTGCGCCGCAAGTTGACCCCGACCGACCCGCTCGGCTGCAAGCGGATATTGCTCTCCAACGACTGGTATCGCGCGCTGACCGATCCGAAAGTAAGCGTGGTCGACCAGGCTATCGCGCATGTCTGCAGCGACGGAGTCGTCGATACGACCGGCCAGTTGCACCGCGCCGACAGCCTCATTCTCGGGACCGGCTTTCGCGCCAGCCGCTTCCTCGACGGCATCGATATTCGCGGCCGCGAGGGCCGCAGCCTGAGGCAAAACTGGCAAGACGGTCCCTCGGCGCTGCTCGGCATGACCGTCGCCGGCTTCCCCAATCTGACCCTGCTGTACGGGCCAAACACCAATCTCGGCCACAACTCGCTGGTCTTCATGCTCGAATGCCAGACCAGCTACCTCGGCCAGGCCTGGCGCCTGCTGCGCGACCAGTCCGGGTGTGCTCTGGACCTGCGCCTGGAGCGCCAGGACACCTACCAGCACTGGCTCGAGCAATCCTTGGCCAAGTCGATCTGGGCCGGTGGCTGCCACAGCTGGTACCAGGACGACGCCGGCCGGATCACCACCAACTGGCCCGCCTCGACCCTGCGCTACTGGTGGCGAACGCAGCGTTTTAGACGGGAAGATTACGTTCTGCTAAACAAGCGCGGAGAAGCGGATCCGGAATCTTCATAGTTTGACGCGCATCGCCATCAGATCACCGCGCCATCGCTGCACGCAGTTCCTCCACTCGGGCCTGATTGACGCCGCGGTCCGAATAGCCTGAGCGCGATGCCGAACGGACGTGGACGACCTGCGCCTGGTCGTCGAACAGGAACTCCACATCGTCGATGAAGCGGAACAGCAGACTGACCGCCGTCGACCGCCAGTAGTCCCCTTCCTGCACCTGATTCTCCAGCTCCAGCCGCATCAGCGCACCGCGCAAGGCGGCCTCGGTGGCGACCCGATCACCACGGTAGGCAAGCGGCATGACCTGCTTGTCGGCCTGGGATGTCTGGCTGGAGACGCAGTTGGGTGAATCGGGACAAGGCCGCAGCGCGCCGGCTACCAGTCCGGTTTCAGGCGGCGACAGGCGCGACCAGCCACTCATCCCGGCGAACACGATCACCACCAGCAAGGCCAGCACCAAGGTCAGCCGGAACAGGAATCTGATCACCTTCATGACCGCGCCTTCGGGGTAGGAATGGGTGCAAGTATGCCTCGGGCAGGATCAATCGTGCACAGTCTGCGAGGCCAACTCACGAGCGCGCATGAAAGTTCAAGTTCAAGAGCTGATTGACCAGCACTGCAAGCGGGGATGGCGGACCCTGCGTGCGCCCCGAACATCATCGGCTGGTGTCGCCTTGGCAGCGAAATTGCGTACTGAGAAGTAGTTCCCGCGAGTACCTCGTCGATGTCGGCCAACAAATGCACTTTGTCCGTTGCCAGTCTGTTCGCCGGCCTGACCCTGACCCCGGCCTTCGCGCTGGATCCGATCCTTGCTGATGGCTTCGAGCGCAGTTGCGCTGAGGTCGCATTTGTCGAGACCTTTCCAACTGATGGCCCGGACTGGCCGGAAGGTTGGAGCGAACTGGCCGACAGTGCCGACCTGGCCGATGTCAGCGGCGGCGCCGGACGGCTGCGGCCGGTGGTCAGCAACTACTCGCTGGCGCGGATGTACGCCCCGATTGCCACGCGCGATGTGGAGGTGCGTTTCCAGATGGTGCTGGAGGATGCCTCCAGCCAGGGTGTCGGCTTCTTCGTGCGCCAGAACGGTGGCCATCTGCAGCTGACGTCGGAATTTGGTCAAGGCTATGCCGTGTTCGTCGAAGGCACGTTCCGCGGCCTGCCTGGAGTGGGCGTGTGGCGCGAGGAAAACGGGGTGGAGATCCAGATCGAGCACTCCGGTGGCGCCGCGCCCTCGCCGCAGTCCGGCCAGCCGCTGCATGTGCGTTTCCGGGTCCATCAGGTCGATCCCAGCCAGACCCGACTGCAGGCGAAGATCTGGCCAGTCGGCAGCACCGAACCGGTGGCATGGCAGGTCAGCGCGCTTGATGGCCAGGTTGGCTTGCAGGATCGCGCCGGCGGCATCGCGGTAGATTCGTGGAACGTCGCCCAGGCGGGCACGCTGAGCACGAACACGCTGGTGGACCAGATCGAGATCGAGCCGCTGTGCAATCCGATCCGTGCCCGCGGGCCGGTCGCGCTGGTCAGCGGCGGCTTCCAGTTCACCGAGGGCCCGCTCTGGCGCGAGGACCATCTGCTCTTCAGCGACATCAGCGCCGACCAGATCCTGCGGCTCGATCCGCCGGCGCAAGTCAGCAACTTCCGCATGCCCAGCGGCAACGCCAATGGGCTGGCGCTGGATCTGCAAGGTCGCCTGCTCGCAGCCGAGCACGGTCCGCGCCGACTGAGCCTCACCGAGACCGGCGGCAGCGTGGTGACCCTGACCGATCGCTATCAGGGGTTGCGCTACAACTCCCCCAATGATCTGGCGGTGGCCAGTGACGGCACGATCTATTTCACCGATCCGGACTACGGCCTGGCCGATCCCGGTCTGCGTGAGATCCCCTTCAACGGGCTCTACCGGCGTGATCCGGATGGCACCGTGGTGGCCGAGTGGGAAGGCGCGATCGGCGTCAACCAGCCCAACGGCGTTGCACTGTCGCCGGACCAGGGCACCATTTACGTGACTGACACCCAGGCGGGCGAGTTGCTGGCATGGACCCGCGCAGCTTCGGGCGCACTGTCGCAACCGCGCGTGCTGGCCGCCGGCCTGCCGATCGCCGACGGCATTTGCGTGGACGTGGAGGGGAATATCTACGTCGCCACCTGGGGCAACGGCATCGAGGTCTACAGCCCGGACGGCGCCCACTGGGGCACAGTGCCGATCCCGTCGCAGGCAACCAATTGCGCCTTCGGCGACAGCGATGGACACACGCTCTATGTGACCGCGCAGCAGGCGGTGTATCGGTTGAGGGTGCCGTTGGGCGGGGCGTCGTTGGTGCCGTAGCGACTCTGAGCAAGGGCCAGGGCTCAGGGCCCAGGGCCCAGAAGGTCAACAGCAGCCTCGAGAGGGGCTGGGGCGCATGAACCATCAAGCGCTCCTTCGGTTTCGAACTGGCCTCAAGATTGGCTCTGGACCGGGCCCTGGGCCCTGAGCCCTGGGCCCTCAGGTTCATGTAGATCGACTATGCCCTCACTCTGAGTCGTACCAGTTCGCCGCCACGGACTCCCCCTCCACGCCGCTTCCTTGCACAATGGGCGCCTTCGCGACCATCTGGGGAGAGACAATGAGCACGGGATTTGGCAGCAACACCAACTCGCCGCTGGCGAAGGATGACTTCGACAATATCGCCAGCGCCGCGATCGACGCCGGCAAGAGTCTGCCGCAGCTGTTGATCGAGGTGTCACGTTCGCAGGCTTCGATGCCAGCCTTCACCAATATGGGCCGTACGCTCAGCCACCTTGATCTGGATCGGCTCAGTGGCCAGCTGGCGGGCTATCTGCGCGGCAGCCTGGGGCTGCAGCCGGGCGACCGGGTCGCCATCATGATGCCCAATCTGCTCCAGTTTCCGGTCGCCGTGCTCGGCGTGCTGCGCGCCGATCTGGTCGCGGTGCTGGTCAATCCGCTCTACACGGCGCGTGAACTGCGCCACCAGCTGAGCGATTCGGGCGCGGTGGTCCTGATCGTCATCGACAACTTCGGCAAGGTCGCGGCCGAGGCACTGGAGGGCACCGCGGTCAAGCAGGTCATCACGACCCGGGTCGGCGACATGCTCGGCCTGCCGAAATCGTTGATCGTCGATTTCACGCTCAAGTACGTCAAGAAGCTGATTCCCGATTTCCATATCGAGGGCGCGGTGCGCTGGCCGACGGCGCTGGCGCAGGGCGCCAAGCAACCGCGGGTCGAGACTCAGGCCAAACCGAACGATACCGCCCAACTTCAGTACACCGGTGGCACCACCGGGGTGTCAAAGGGGGCGGCGCTGTCGCACACCGCGCTGATGGCCAACGTCGGCGCCTGCGAGCAGTGGTTGGGGCGGGCGCTGGATCCCAGTCGTGAAATCGGTCTGATCTGCCTGCCGCTGTACCACATCGCCGCCTACACCAACATGCTGTACGCCTGGGTGCATGGACTGCATGGCGTGCTGATCACCAATCCGCGCGACATCCCCAGTCTGATCGGCAGCTTCCGGCAGTACAAGCCATCCATCTTTTCCGGCGTCAACACGCTTTACGATGCCCTGCTCAACGCGCCCGAGTTCAGCAAGCTGGACTTCTCCAACCTGAAGCTGTGCATCCAGGGCGGCACCGCCCTGCGGCGCGCCACCGCCGAGCGCTGGAAGGAAGTCACCGGGCGCGAGGTGGTGGAAATGTACGGCCTGTCCGAGACCGCGGCCGGCATCACCGTCAACCGCTGGGACGGACCCAACCCGGTCGGTTCGATCGGCCTGCCGCTGCCAGGGGTGGAGGTATCGCTGCGCAACGAGGCGGGCGAGGAAGTGCCGATCGGTGAACCCGGCGAATTGTGCGTGCGCGGCTTGCAGGTCACTTCCGGCTACTGGCAGCGCGATGACGAGACCGAACAGGCCTTCTTCGACGGTGGCTGGTTCCGCACCGGCGATATCGCCAAACGCGGCGAAGGCGGCTATCTGTTCCTGCTCGACCGGCGCAAGGACATGATCCTGGTGTCCGGCTTCAACGTCTTCCCGAACGAGATCGAGGACGTGGTCTCACTCCATCCTGGTGTGCTCGAGGCGGCCGCAATCGGCGTCCCGGATGAGAAGTGCGGCGAGGCGGTCAAGCTGGTCGTCGTACGCAAGGACCCTGCCCTGACCGCCGACGACATCCGCGCCCACTGCCGCGAGATGCTGACCGGCTACAAGCAGCCCCGCCTGATCGAGTTCCGCGACAGCCTGCCGAAATCGGCGGTAGGCAAGATTCTGCGGCGGGAGTTGCGCTAGCCCGGATGTTTCATGAACGTGCGTAGCGAGGCCGCCGAGGGCGCGTCGTGGTGCGGTC
>DAIMJK010000089.1:1914-11905 GCA_036722245.1 Lysobacterales bacterium | reverse complement strand
GAGGAAACGGCGACGCCCGGGATCGGCTGGCTGCTGGGCCATTTACCACTCCGGTATTAAAGACGAAAGCGTTCGGTGTGCTATCCCGAAGCCGACGAGTTTACAGGATGGCCCAAGGCCCGGACAATCAATTCATGTCCCCACATTGGGGGAATGGAAGCAATCGTCGATGCAGCAGCACCTGGAGTTCCTTCTGCGCTGGGTCACTCTGGGACTGGCCATCGCCTTTCTGGTGCTGATCTTTCGTGGCAACAGTTCGACGTCGGAACGCCCGCGCGGGCCAGCCGGGCACGTCGAATCCTATGCCGACGCAGTCGCGCTGGCCGCTCCTGCCGTGGTCAACATCTATGCGACCAAGCTGATCGCGGAGTCCCGGCCACAGACCGGCAGCCCGCTGGCCGAGCGCATCATGGGCATAAGCCCGACCGGCCGGCCGCGACATCGACTCGAACAAAGCCTCGGATCGGCGGTGATCGTGACCGATGACGGCTATATGCTGACCAATCACCACGTGATCAGCGCCGCGGTCGAGATCCAGGCGGTCCTGTGGGACGGCCGTATCACCCGCGCCGAAATCGTCGGCAGTGATCCGGATACCGACCTTGCCGTGCTCAAGATCGACGGCAGAAATCTGCCGATCATCAATTTTGCGCCGGACGACACGGTGCGCATCGGTGATGTGGTGCTGGCCATCGGCAATCCCTTCGGCATCGGCCAGACCGTGACGATGGGAATCGTCAGCGCGACCGGTAGATCACGGCTGAACCTGAGCACCTACGAGAGCTTCATCCAGACCGACGCAGCGATCAATACCGGCAACTCTGGCGGCGCGCTGATCGACGTCGAAGGTCGGTTGATCGGGATCAACACGGCCAACCTGGCGCGCGCGGTCGGCGCCGAAGGGATCGGCTTCGCGATTCCCTACTCGATTGCCGCTCGGGTGCTGGAGGAGATCGTCGAACAGGGTTTCGTCACCCGCGGCTGGCTGGGACTGGAATTCATCGAGGCCGAGTTGCGCAACACCCTGTCAGGCGAAGTCAGACCAACTCTGCAGATTGCCCAGGTGCATCCAGCCGGACCAGCCGGGCGGGCCGGACTGCGCCCCGGCGACCTGCTGCTGCGGCTGGACGGCGAACATGTAGTCAGCCTGGCGCAAGTGCGGGAACTGGAAGCAGCCAAGCCGCCACAAAGCACACTGAGACTGGAAGGGTTGCGCGGCGGCGTACCCTTTGAAGCGCAACTGACCCTGCAGCAACGGCCACGGCTGGAGACGGGGCGCTAGTCGTCGTCGGCCGTCTCGGCAGAATTCTCCGGATCCAGTTCGTCCTGTTCCGGGTCGGCCTCGTCGACCCGCTCCAGGTCGATCATCTCCTCGGCCGTCGGTTTGCGCACCTTGGCATCCAGCACGGCCTGCACCTCGGAGGTTTCCACGCCCAGGTTGAAGGCGGCAAAGCCTGGCATCACGACCTGGTTGAGGGCCATGCCCAATACCCGGCCGCGCACCGGCGAGATGATTTCGGTACTGAACTCGCTGAACGGATCGACAACCCGCCCCAGTCGCTGCCCGGCGCGGACGGGTTCTCCCAGGTTGACGCTGCTGAAGAAGAATCCGCCGGTCGAAACCCGCACCCACTTGGCGTCGTAGAACACCGGCTGCGGCTCGCGCCAGAGTCTGGCCCGCCGTGCGATGCCCAGCTTGTACAGCAAGGTTTCCATTGCGTGCACGCCGTGTTCGATCTCCTCAGGCTGAAGCCGGATCGGCGCCCCCAACTCGAAGGTCACCGCCGGAATGCCGGCATCGGTCGCGGCGCGCCGCAGCATGCCGTGGGATCCGGGCGAGTGCAGCACCGAAGTCGCGCCGAAACCACGGGTCATCTCCAGCACCGATGGCAGCCGCAAATCGCCGCGGACCTGCGGCAGGTTGGTGCGCTCAAACGAACCGGTGTGGAAATCGACCAGCGCATCGCAATGGCGGACAATCTGGTTGAAGAAGCTGTAGGCGATCCGGGAGGCCGAACTGCCAGTGGTCCGGCCGGGAAAGAATCGGTTCAGGTCGCGCCGGTCGGGCAGATAGCGCGAGCCGCGCGAAAATCCCGCCAGATTGACGATCGGCACCCCGATCAGCGTACCTGCCAATTCGTCCGACTTGGTTCGTGCAAGCACCCGCCGAACGACTTCGATGCCGTTGAGTTCATCACCGTGGATCCCGGCCGTCAGGCACAGGGTGGGACCGGGCAGCAGCCCGCGGATGACCATCACCGGTGTCTGCAATGAACTCCCGACGAAGCTCTGACCGGCGCTCCATTGCAAGGTACGAGTCTCGCCTGGGCCGATGTCTCGCCCGAGCAGAATCAGGTTATCCGGTCCACCAATCATTGCCGGGCCGCTGTCTGATCGGGCGTCGTAACCCTCGTGATCATCCAGCAGACTTGCCTCATCCGGCTCCTGCGTCGGGTCCAGTTCCGGAACGGGCAAACTCGGTGCAGGCGCAGCGACGCTCGCAGCCTCCGGTTCAACCGCTTCCTGCGTCCAACCGGGCACCGCAGCGAGCAGCCCGAACGCACAAGCCCACGAAGGCCATCGACCGCAACTAACGCCCATGGCGCTGACATTCCCGACAGATGCCGTGCACCTCGATCAGTTCCCGCATCGGCTTGAATCCCTGTTCCCGGGCGGACTCGCCAAGCCGCCGACCGAGTTCGACATCCTCCAGTTCGATCGTGCTCTGGCAGCGATCGCAGATCAGGAACTGAGTCCGATGGGCGGTGGTCGGGTGGGGACAGGTGACGTAGGCGTTGAGCGACTCGATCCGGTGGATGAAGCCGTGCTCGAGCAGAAACTCGAGCGCACGGTAAATCGTCGGTGGTGCCGTCGGCTTGCCGCGCTCACCCCCAAGTTGGGCCATCAGGTCATAGGCCTTGATCGGCCTGGAGTCCTGCGCGATCAGACTGAGCACCTGGCGCCGAATGTCGGTCAGGCGCAGCCCCGAGCGCTTGCAGGCCTGCTCGGCGGACAACAGGATCTCTTCCGGGCCGTGGCTGTGGCCTTGCTCGCCGCACTGGGTCATCGGGTCATGCGAGTACAGTTCATAGTGCCCCAGTCTACTACCAGCGGTGTGGGCAGGGCGTCCCTGGACGTCGCCACGGTTGTGCCTTGCTCAAACGTCGATCAACTCACCGGTGCGCGATGCAGGTGCAAGAACCATGACCACACGCCGGCATAGGCAGGTCGGACCAGCTGCCATTCGGCCGGCGCCAGCCGGTCCAGGGCCGGCCGAAGCTGGCCGTCGATGACCACATGATTGACCGCCATCCAGCGCGCGAAACCGGGCCATGGCGTCGCATCGAAGTCGACCACTGCCAGCAATCCACCCGGCGCCAGCACCTCCAGCGCCTGGTCAAGCAGTTGCAGACGCTGCGGGCCGGCCATCGTGAGCACATAGGACAGCACGACCAGATCCTGCGGCTGGTCGAGCAGATCGGCGCGAAAGGCACCCTCGATCAACTGCAGCCGATCACCCTGCCCCGCCAGCCGTCGACGCGCCTGCAGCAACATGCTCGCTGACAGGTCGACGCCGGTCAGCTTTGCCAGCGGCCAGCGCCGCGCCAGCCAGTGCAGGTTGCGTCCTGTACCCACGCCAATCTCCAGCACCCGCGCCGGTTGCTCCAACCGCGCAGCCGCCTCGCGCAGCAGACGCTGACGACCGAACAGGAACAGCCAGCGACTGGCGTCATAAACCGGCGCATGCCAGCGGTAGTAGCGCGACAGCTTGTCGCGCAACTGCGTGTCCGGCGCGGCCGATAGGGAGTCGGGGCCAGCCATCAGGAAGTCTCAGCCAATGGCATCAGTCCGGCGCTGAGCACACTCCCATAGGTACCGACGCGATCGCGCCGGTGCCAGTGCTCGGCACCGGCATGATCGGCGACCAGTCGCTGCAGGACAAACGCCGGCAGGAAGTCCATTGACAGCCCGGCTGAGCGCATCAGGATACGCGCGCCGTCATTGCTCGACTGCAGGATCAGCCGCCATTCCTCGGCCAGCGCCTCGGGTGCGTGCACGGCCATCCAGTCCTGATGGTCAAGCAGCACGAAGTGGGTCCAGCAGCGGTTGTCCCCGGACTGGAGGAAGTCGGCCACCGAGCAGGTATGCAGCCGGATGCGCTCGGCGCGGGCGCCCAGGGTCTGGAAGTGCTCGGCGCGCAGGTAGTTCGGGCAACAGTCAGGAGTGTAGCTGCCGGTGATGTAGACCCGCCAGAAGTAGTTGTCGCGAATCGGGATCTCGGTCAGCAGATAGCGTAGCTTGTCCTGCACATAAGCCGGCACGCCACCCGGATACTGCCCCTCGATCAACGCCCGCTGCGCCCGCGGCACGCCGAGCAGGGTCAAGGTCGCTGGCTGGCGCACGAACCAGCGCAGCATTGGACCCCATAGCTGTGGCTCGATCTGCGCATACAGCCGTTTCTGTTCGGCCAGGTCGGTCGCTTCCAGCAAGGCCAGCACCTGCCGACGCAACCCTGGCCGCAGCCGCCGCAGCAGCAAGTACATCGCATAGGCCACATCGCCGGCCGCGCCGCGAAAATAGAACGAACCGCGACCGGATCGATCGAACAGACCACCATTGCGATCCCAGAAGCAGCGCGCCGAGGGCGACAGACCATTGCGCAATTGCAGATACAGACGCTGGAAATCGGCATGCCAACCGAGCCCGAACAGCTGGAACAAGCTGTCGAAATCGCCGCCGCGCAGCAGCGCCAGCTTCAGTTCCAGCAGAGCGTTCTGACGCGGATTCATGTCGATGCAATGAATTTGCGCCGGATCGTCGAGCAGGTAATCCAGCGCATTGCAGCCGGCGCTGGTGATCATCACCAGCCGACTGTCCGAGTCCAGCTGCAGCAGTTCCCGATCCGCCCGCGGATCCTCCCAACAACTGTTGTAGATCAAGCGGTTGCCATGCATCGCCTTGAAGAAGGCATCGTAAGCACGGTGACGCAAAGCCATCGAGCACCCCAGCAGTCAGCCAGACCCTGATGCTCCCGTGCGCAGATGACGGTTTCGGGACGGTTTGGGGACGACGGCGAGACATTGCACAAGACTGAAGCGCGACCCTGCCGCACCAGTTGTGCGCAAGACGCAAAGCCTGAAGCGCAAAGCGATCTGCACTTGCCCCACCCTGGAAACCATCGAGCGAGGCGAGGAGTCCCTCAAGTCCGAGGCAAGGTCACGCCCGTCTGGCCCTGGTACTTGCCCGCCCGGTCCGCATACGACGTGCTGCAGTCCTCGTCCGATTCGAGGAACAGCATCTGGGCGACGCCTTCGTGGGCATAGATGCGGGCCGGCAGTGGTGTGGTGTTGGAGAACTCCAGCGTCACATGGCCTTCCCATTCCGGCTCAAGCGGGGTGACGTTGACGATGATGCCGCAGCGGGCGTAGGTGCTCTTGCCGACGCAGATCGTCAGCACCCGCCGCGGGATGCGGAAATACTCGACCGTGCGCGCCAGACAGAAGGAGTTGGGCGGGATCATGCAGACCGGGCCCTTGAAGTCTACAAAGCTGTTGCGATCGAAATTCTTCGGATCGACGATCGCCGAGTTGATGTTGGTGAAGATCTTGAACTCATCGGCGCAGCGCACGTCGTAGCCATAGCTGGAGGTGCCATAGGAGATCAGCCGACCACCGGCGGCGTTGCTGCGTACTTGCCCCGCCTCGAACGGCTCGATCATCCGCTGCTCGGCAACCATACGGCGGATCCACTGGTCGGATTTGATGCTCATGCTGGGTGCGCCGGGTTCGAGGGGGCGCGATTCTACCCTGAGAGCGGGGCTGAGGGCTGAGGGCTGGGATCAGAAGAGCAGGTTCGACAGTCAGTGCCTGACAGAGCTCAACACCTTGTCGTTGCGAGAGACCTTTTCCGCCCCGGAAACACACACGGGCCATGAACCAGCAAGAGCGGTCTCACGCGGAGGCGCGGAGAACGCGGAGAATGCGGAGAATGCGGAGGAAAAGCAGGAACGAGGCGTCTAGTGCGAACGGCAGTCGGAAACCGGGGTCACGACGCGTGATGTCCTTGTGCTATGGAAAGCTCTCTCCGCGACCTCCGCGTCTCCGCGTGAGAATGATTCTACTTCCGCGCGCCTTCTTCGATCTGGAAATGCACATGAGCCGAGGTCCCGACACTTCCGGAAATCAATGGCTTACGATACGGGCTCATGGAGAGGGTTGACGGCGAGCGCCGATGAGGCAGCCGTCCGCTGAGCATAGGACCGCTTCGAAACAGCAAGCCTGACCCATCAGCCCGGCCGTACACCCTCAGCCCTGTTCTTGAAACCCCTCAGCCCTCAAAAGCATGCATCCTGCGCATGAAGGCCTTTTCACGCTCTGCGATCGTATGCAGAAAGTCGTAGGCGCCGTGCAGTTTGGTGAAGGAATCGAAGCCGCGCTCGAGGAAGGATTGCAGCGCGCCCAGGCCGGCCAGCTTGGCGGGCCAATGGCAGACGGCGAGCAACTCGCGAACCATCCGCTTGCGCACGATCCGGTCCAGACCGCGGCCCAGGCGCAGGATCAAGGCCAGTTGGTGGCGACGGTCGACCACGTCTTCGGGGTCGGCGTAGGCGTGCGCGTACATTTCCTCGGTCAACTCGGTCGGCGGGCCCAGGTTGTCGAGTCGGGCGGTGACACGTAGGTCGAGCAGATGGCTGAGCACGTTCAGCTCCAGCGCGATAGCAACCGTACCGAGCACCGCTTCGGGCAGCAGCCGGACCATGATCGGGAAGATCTTCTCCACGTCGCGATCGCGCTGGCTGAAATCCTGCTCGCCATACAGGTCAGACAGGAAGAACTCGCAGGCGGCGGCAAAGCGTGGCTGGTCGCGCAGATCGTTGTAGCTGGCGGCGAGTCGACCGGCCTGCCAGGCGCGCACCACCGGCAGCCAGGGTGATTTGTTGGCCACCAGATGCTGCGGATCATGGGCGTGCCGGTTCTGCTCCAGCCAGTGCCGCATGCGGGCCTTGAGTGTCTCGCTCATGATCCAGCAGGCGACGCCGGCAGCGCCTCAATGACCTTGATCAACTCCTCCCGCGAACGGCGGAACAGAGCCAGTGCCTCGACATGCTGATAGGCGATCAAACCCGCCTCATCGATCAGGAACACGGCCCGCTTCATGCCCATCACGCCGGCCGCACCAAAGGCCCTGGCTGCGCTCAGACCGGGATCACTGAGCAGCGTGAAGGGCAGGCCCTGGCTGGCCTTGAAGCTGCGATGCGACTCCGGTCCGTCCTTGCTGATGCCGATCACTTCCACCCCCAGCCCGATGAACTGCTCGATGCCATCGCGGTACTCGCACAGCTGGGCGGTGCAGACCGGCGTGTTGTCGCCCGGATAGAACACCAGCAGCACCCGCTGGCCGGCTCGTTCCGACAGCCGGTAGCGGCTGCCGTCATCGGCCTCCAGCTCGAAGTCTGGTGCCTGGTCACCTACGCGCAATGCCATCTGTCGCTCCTGAGTCCCTGTGGCCTCATTTTGCCCGCTTTCGCTGAGGAATGTGGGAAGCCGAAGGCCCAGGGCTCACTGCGATATCGTCATCGTTCTGTGCCAGGATCGGTCCGGCCCCGGACCTTGCGCGCACACCACGGCCGGGTCTGGCAAGCTCCGCGTCGGAACCATCCATTGAGTAGTTGATGTTTGAATCCATTTTCCGGGCCGCCTGCCTGATCCTGGTTTTTCTGATTGCGGCTTGCGGCAGCACCCCGCAACGGCCGGGGGGACCTTCCGCTCCGCCGGTGCTGTTGATCTCCATTGACGGCATGCGGGTGGACTATCTGGACTTCGGCGTCACCCCGAACCTGCAGCGACTGATGGACGAGGGCGTGCGCGCGCGCTGGATGACCCCGGCCTATCCGGTGCTGACCTTTCCGGCCCACTACACGATCGTCACCGGGCTGCGGCCGGACCACCACGGCATCGTCCACAACGACATGCTCGACGCTGAACTGGGGCGCTTTCGCCTCGCTGACCGCGACGCCGTCGGCAACGGCCTCTGGTGGGGTGGCGAGCCGATCTGGGTCAGCGCCGAGCGGGCCGGCCTACCTACCGCTGCCTTCTTCTGGCCCGGCAGTGAGGCTCCGATTCAAGGCATCCGACCGGGTCGATGGCGGCTGTTCGACGACAGCGTGCCCTTCGCCGACCGGATCGATACGGTGCTGGGCTGGCTGGGTGAACCGGAGGCCACGCGCCCCCGTTTCATGACCCTCTATTTCGAGCGGGTCGACAAGAGCGGCCACGACTACGGTCCCGGATCGGCGCAGGTCAGGGAGGCCCTGATCGAGACCGATGCGGCGATCGGCCGACTCCTCGACCGGCTGCAAAGGCAGGGTCAGCTTGAGCAAGTCAATATCGTTCTGGTCTCCGATCACGGCATGGCCGCGGTGCCGCCAGGCCAGATCGTCCAGGTCGAGTCAATGGTCGATCTGGCGGATGTCACGATCGTGTCGGTCGGCCAGGTGGTCGGCTTCAACCCCCTGCCCGGGCGAACGGAAACGGCTGAAGCTCGGCTCCTCGGCCGGCATGCGCACTACCAGTGCTGGCGCAAGCAGGAGCTGCCGCAGCGCTGGCGCTACGGCAGCCATCCGCGTGTGCCGGCAATCGTCTGCCAGATGGACGAGGGCTGGGACGCGCTGCCCCGCAGCTTCGCCGCCCGCCGACCGAGCGACGCCCCGCGCGGCTCGCACGGCTATGACCCTGCGCTGGAATCCATGCGGACAATCTTCCTCGCCCGCGGCCCGGCCTTCCGCCGCGGCGTCGTCATCGATCCGATCGAGAACGTCGACGTCTATCCGCTGCTCGCTCGCCTGGTGGGTATCGAGCCGGTCGGGGATGATGGCGATCCGGACGCGCTTCTGGACGCTCTGCGTCTAGAGCTGAAGAGCAGTCTAGAGCTGAAGAGCGATTGAACACAAAGGACACAAAGGACACAAAGGACACAAAGTAGAGCAGAGCAAGATCTTTGGTTGGACTGTGTTCTTCGGTAGTTCGCTCGCGACGCTCAACAGGGCCCTCCCTTGATATACACATATTTATACATATACTTGCACTGATGAACTTCACTTGGCACGAACCCAAGCGAGCGTCAAATCTAAGGAAGCATGGGTTCGACTTTGCCGATGCTGCTCAGGTGTTCGATGGCCCGACCATCACTACTGAGGATGCCCGTGACTACGGTGGCGAGCAGCGTTTCAACTCCATCGGCTTTCTTGGTTCAGCCATCGTAACCATCAGCCACACCGAAACCGAGACCACGATACACATCATCTCCATGCGCAAGGCAGAACCCCATGAAGTCGAAGAGCTCGCCCGTTACCTCTAAGCCCCCGCGGCTTCGTGTGGGCCTCAAGGATGTCAGCCGCGACGAATTCGCCGCCGCTGTGCAGGAGCGGCTCGGCAAGCAGCGCGTGTCCATCATGTTGGACGGCTCGGTCATCGCGTTCTTCAAGGCCAAGGCCGGCGACCGTGGATACCAGACTCTGATCAACCAGGCGCTGCACCACGCGATGCTCGGCGATCAGATCGAAGCGACGATCCGCAAGGTGATCCGCGAGGAACTGCAAGCCTGAACTTGCACGGCCGGCGCCCAGCCAAGGGTCGACTAACGGCGATCTCCGAGCGCATGGGGGTACTCGTACTCAGCATTGCGGTACTCGTACTCGAAGCCATAGCGCTGCTCGTCGAGTACCGAGTACGAGTACGAGTACGAGTACGAGTACGAGCAGGATAATCGGCGATAAGCACTGTCCGCCGCGAACGATCTCACGCTACATCAGCTTGACTCGCACCCGGGTGGCTTCTGCTCTACCTTGCTTCTGCTCCACCTTGCTTCTGCTCTACCTTGCTCTTGCTCTACCTTGCTCTTGCTCTACCTTGCTCTTGCTCTACCTTGCTTTTGCTTTCCTTTGTGTCCTTTGTGTCCTTTGTGTTGAAAAGCTCTGGCTCTGGCTCTGGCT
>DAIMJK010000089.1:0-1814 GCA_036722245.1 Lysobacterales bacterium | reverse complement strand
GCTCTGGCTCTGGCTCTGGCTTCTGGGCTTTTGACACCGAAGCGCCAAAATACAACCCTCTCCCACCCCACGGCCCGCGCCCTTGACTTCCCTGCCCTACCGCCGCCTGGCCGGTTTCTACTTCGCCTACTTCGCCGCGCTGGGCCTTTTCTCGCCTTACTGGGGGGCCTACCTGGAGACGCTCGGCCTGTCGACCGGGCAAATCGCGGTGCTGATGAGCGTGTGGTTTGGCACCCGCACGCTGATGCCGCTGCCGTGGAACTGGGCGGCCGATCGCTTCGGTGGCAACGAGCGCTGGCTGCGCGCCGGTGCGGCGCTGGCACTGCTGGCCTGCGCCGCCTTCCTGCTGCCGTTGGGCTATCTCGGCCTGTTGCTGGTGATGACACTGTTCTCCAGCGTCTACAACGCGATCATGCCGCAATTCGAGGCGATGACCCTGGCTCATCTGGGGCCGCGCCGATCGCTGTACGGGCGGATCCGGGTCTGGGGCACGGTCGGTTTCGCCGTGACCGTCACGCTGGGCGGGCTGTTGCTGGACTGGATCGGCTACGGCCAGCTGGTCTGGCTACTGCTGCCTCTGTTCGCCATCCTGCTGGTCTTTGCCTGGATCAACCGCGAGGCGACTGACGCCGCGGCGGAGGCCGCCCCGTCACTGTCGCTGGTCGCTGAACGGCTGCGGCGGCCAGCGGTGCTGTTGCTGCTGCTGGTGGCCATGCTGATGCAGGTCGGCCACGGGCCCTACTACGTTTATTTCGCGATCTATCTCGATGGCCACGGCTTTGGGCCGGCCTGGGTCGGCGCTTACTGGGCGGTCGGTCTGGTGCTGGAGATCCTGATCTTTCTGCAGATGCCGCGGCTATTGGCGCGGTTCCAGGCGCGCTGGGTAATGCTCGTCTGCCTGCTGCTTGCGGCGGCACGCTGGACCGTAGTGGCGATGCTGCCCACTCATATCCCGTTGATGTTGCTGGCCCAGGCCGCGCATGCCTTCACCTTCGGTGCCTTTCACGCCGCTTCGATGATGCTCCTCAGCGAACATTTCCCCGGTCGCCTGGGTGGCCATGGGCAGGGCCTGCTCTACGGCCTGAGCTCGGGGCTGGGTGGGGTGATCGGCGCGCTTGCCGCTGGCTGGGCCTGGCAGCATTGGGGTGGCAGCGGCAGCTTCCTGCTCGCCGCGCTGGCCTCGGCCATGGCGATGTTGCTGTGCCCGTGGTTGCGACCGCCAATGCGTCAGTGAGCAATCAGCTGCCCTCGGCGGCCCGGGCCGACCAGCCTTCATCGACTTCCCAGCCCAGCGCGCCGAACTCGCGCCGGGCCCGCTCGCTGAGGCGACCGCGCAGCAACAAGCTGGGTCGATGATCGAGCAGATCCGGCCGCTCGGCAAAATCCGCGGTAGTCTGGTCCCAGCCGACCCAGTCAACCGGCAGCACCACGCTCAATCGGCCATCGCCCTGATCCAGCACCAGGGTATAGCCCACCAGTCCGACCCGCGGCAAACCGGCGCCGAGGCGCCCGGCGGCGCTCAACTCGGCCAGTTGGGCCAGCAGGAAGCGTGCCTCGCGCTCGCTCTCGGCCTGGGTCGCCAGCTCCAGCAGATCGGCGCGCAGGGTCGAGAAGCAGCCGTCGGCGAGGCGGTCGACAAACGCCGTCTGGAGCAAGGGACTGAAGGCCCCGTTGCGCAGGAAGTCGCGCGCCGGCTTGCCGGACAAACCCAGGCCGTGCAGATGCTCCTGATTGCGTCGCTCGATGTCCAGCGGATGCTGCGACCAGGCCAGCTTGTAGGCGTCGCCGCTGATGTCCAGCGCCGTGTCCAGCGA
>DAIMJK010000088.1:0-11956 GCA_036722245.1 Lysobacterales bacterium | reverse complement strand
TTGCCGGGGCAAAGCTGGCGAGTGGACATGCTGGGCCACCGCTTTGGGGGCGAAAGGGCGTACCTGATCGACGTCACACACACCCAGCGGCTCGAGTTGGAGCTGACTGCTAACGCTCCTTGAACGACTTGCGCGACTTCGGATAACCGGTCTTGGCTGGGCGTGCGGCATAGCCGGCTTTGGGAGGACCGCCAGCTGGTTTGCGCGGAGACACGGGCGCCATCTCGCGATCCGGGCGGATGCGCAGTTGACGCCCCGAGACCCAGATCCTCGCCAGATGATCCAGGGTAGCGCCGGGCAGGCGCGGTGGCAGTTCGACCTGGCTGTAGCCCTCCTCGATCCGGATCCGGCCGATCTGGCGCCGATCCAGGCCGGCTTCATTGGCCAGTGCGCCGACGATGTTGTTGGCCTGGACGCCATGGCGGCGACCCACCTCGATCCGGTAGACCGCGAATTCCTCGGTCTGCTTGGGTCGTTCGGCGTGGACGCGGTACGGCGATCCGCCATCGGCTCGGGCGGATTCAGGACGCGGCGGCCCGGTGAAGTCCTTGCGCGGTGAACCGGTGAATTCCTTGCGTGGTGGGCCAGTAAACTCCTTCAGCGGGGCCCCGTCAGAGTCTGTACTGGCGGATCGCGCTGCGTCCGCCCTCGGTGGCCGGGTAGTCGAATGGGACGATGTACGAGCAGACTTCTCCGCAGGTCGGCGCTGGGGAGCAACATAGGGCTCCGGATCGGCCGGCAACAACAAAGGCCGATCGCCCTGCCCCATCCGCGCCAGCGCCGCGGCCACGTCCAGCGCGCTGACCTCGTTGTCATGTACATAGCGCGCGAGCAGCGACTGGAAGGGCTCCAGTTCGCCGTTCTCGATCGTCTCGCCGATCTGGGTGTAAAAGCGCGCAATTCGCTGGTCATTGACGGCCGTGGCGCTCGGCGGGTTCATCGGCTCGATCGGCTTGCGGGTGGCGCGTTCGATCGCTCGCAGCAGATGACGTTCGCGCGCGGTAACGAAAAGGATGGCCTCACCGCTGCGCCCGGCCCGTCCGGTGCGGCCGATGCGGTGCACGTAGGATTCCGGGTCGGTCGGAATGTCATAGTTGACGACATGACTGACGCGGTCCACGTCCAGTCCGCGCGCGGCCACGTCGGTGGCAACCAGGATGTCCAGATCACCGGCCTTGAAGCGATTGACGGTGCGCTCGCGCTGGGCCTGCTGGATGTCACCGTTCAACGCAGTTGCGGCAAAACCGCGTGCTGTCAGTTTCTCGGCCAGTTCCTCGGTCGAGATCTTGGTGCGGGTAAAGACGATCATGCCATCGAAGCTTTCGGTTTCCAGCAGCCGGGTCAGCGCATCGAGTTTCTGCAGGCCGCCGACCAGCCAGGCGCGCTGGCGGATGTTCGGCGTCGAGGTGGTCTTGGCCATCGTGCTGAGCTCGACCGGATCCTTCAGATGGCGCTGGGCGATGCGTCGGATCGGGGTCGGCATGGTGGCCGAGAACAACGCTACCTGCCGCTCGGGCGGGGTGCTCTGGACGATGCGCTCGACATCGTCAATGAAGCCCATCCGCAGCATCTCGTCGGCCTCGTCCAGCACCAGGCAGCGCAGCGCGGACAGGTCCAGGCTGCCCCGATCCAGATGGTCGATGATCCGGCCGGGCGTACCGACCACGACCTGCACGCCGCGCTTGAGCGCGGACAACTGCGGACCATAGCCCTGGCCGCCGTAGATTGGCAGCACGTGGAAGTCGCGCATGCCATGGGCGTAGCGCTGGAAGGCCTCGGCGACCTGGATCGCCAGTTCGCGCGTCGGCGCCAGCACCAGTGCCTGCGGCAGTCGCTGGCTGGGATCGATCCGGGCCAGGATCGGCAGCGCGAAGGCCGCGGTCTTGCCGGTCCCGGTCTGCGCCTGCCCGACCACGTCACGCCCGGCCAGCAAGGGCGGAATCGTGGTGGCCTGGATCGGCGACGGAGACTCATAACCGACCGCCCGCAACGCGACGAGCAAGGTCTCGGGCAAGCTCAGATCGGCAAAGCTGATGGATGCGGTCGGTAAGGCGGTAGTCGTGTCGCTCTCGGTCACGTCGGATCACCACGGTCAGGCAGAAATGCTTAGCGCCCTATTGTGACTGGTCTGGCGTGGTAATATCACACGTCATTCAATATTACGAGTACTGGCCATGGGCGTATTGACGGTGAAGCTCTCGGCCCAACTCGAGCAGGCACTGGAAGCGGCCGCCAGTCGCGAGGGCATCAGCAAGTCGGAGATCGCTCGCCGAGCGCTGTCCGCATACAGCGCGAAATTGGAGGTAGGCGAGGTTTCGGCGCTGGACAAACTGGCCGATCTCGTCGGTTGCTTTGAAGGCGGTCCGGAAGACCTCTCGTCCAACCCTGAGCACTTGCGTGACTTCGGACAGTGATGAAACCGACCCTGTTGCTCGATACGGGGCCATGGATCGCTCTGATGTGCCGCAACGACCGCCATCATGAGTGGGCGAAGCTTCAGTTCTCACGCTATCCGGGTCCGCTTCTGACCTGTGAGGCCGTGGTCGCGGAGACCTGCTTCCTGCTTGCAAGAGCCGGCTTCGATCCGGCCCGCGCCTTGCTGGCGATCGAACTGGGCGCGGTCCAAGTGGCCATGCAACTGATGGATGAACTGGGCTCGGTCAGATCCCTCATCGAGCGCTACTCCAGTGTGCCCGCCTCGCTGGCTGACGCATGTCTGGTGCGCTTGTCCGAGATCCACGATGGTTCCCGCGTCCTGACGCTGGACAGTGATTTCTCGATCTACCGACGCCACGGCAGACGACCGATCCCGCTAGTCGCGCCAACGGCCTGAAGTGCCGTCCAGCAGGACAGCTCTTCTGGGCCCTGTGCCCTGCTCTCCTGCGCCCTGAGCCCTGAAAAAAGACCCCACCTGGGTCACCCAGGCGGGGTTGGGGTCCAATGATGACGATGACTGATCAGAACCGATACATGGCATAGAGGCCGTAGGCGAGCGGGTCGACATTCGCGGTGCCAATGTCGGCGCCGTCGAGCTTGACGTCGCTGTCGATGTCGATCCAGCGCACGTCCACACCCAGCGACCACCTGTCATTCATACGAAAATCGATGCCGGCATGGGCCGCCAGGCCGAAGGAATCGTCCAGTTTCAGGCGTGAGCCGGCAATCGGGCCCAGGGCCTTTTCGTCGTAGATGAAGGTGTAGTTGAAGCCGGCCCCCAGGTACGGCGAGATCTGGCCGCCCGGGTTGAAGTGGTACTGCAGGCTGAAGGTTGGTGGCAGATGGGTGATCTCACCGATCTTGGTGCCACCGGTGGTGATCTCGTGCTTGAAGGGCACGGCCGCAAGGACCTCAATGCCCCAGTTCGGCGTCCACAGGTACTCGATCATGATCGAGGGCCGGATGGTCGTATCGATGTCTATCGGCAGGGTGCCGGCGAGGGTACCGTTGCCACTCTTCGGATTGACCGCATGCGCGCCGAGCTTGACGGTCCAATCGCCAGCGAAGGCAGGTTGGGCAAGGGCGGCGAGCAGGGCGAGTGCGAGTAGTTTGTGCATGACTGACTCCATCGGGTTGAAAGTTTGTGGAGACAGCTTGGCAGCGCATGAATGCGCTCGATTGACGGGCGTCAAAGCGAGCCCGGGAGCGGATTGACCTGGATCAAGCGGAGTTCAATGGTCAGTACCGGTGGCCAGTTCCGTTGGCCAGTGAAGGGCAGCAGGCGCGCGCCATGGACTTTCAGATCAACCATTCACGCGCCTTCCAGACGCTCTTCACCAACTGCTGATCAATCTCAGCGTGCGTTTCATTCTTTTTCGATCCACCGTTCAGCCGATCAGGATCAATCTGGTCCAGTTAGCGCGAATCCAGCGTCCGACGGTCCGCGCGGCGCCCCCATCGACAAGAAAAAGGAATAGTGATCATGCGCACACAGCAGCAGCAAGGAAACAAACGCAGGCTGATTGCCGCGGCCATGGCGGTCGCGTTGTTCGGCGCCACATCGGTGCAGGCCGAAGTCCGCGCGCTGGTAGGCCATTTCGCTCCCTTCGCCGACAGCCTGTCGGGAACCTCGGTAAGCATCCGTGTAAACGGCGCCACCGCGCTGGAGAATGTGGTTTTCGGGCAGTTCACCGAATATCTGAGCCTGGGTGACGCGGGCATGTACACGCTCGAAGTCGTCCCTACCGGGTCAACTGAAGCAGCGATCAGCGCCGAGGTGATGTTGCCCGATGGCGACTACACGGTGCTGGCCGCCGGTGACGGCGTCAATCAGCCGCTGTCCCTGCTCGCCTTGTCCGACGAACCCACCGCCGGCGACCAGGTCAACCTGCGCGTCGTCCATGCGGCGCCCTTCGCAGCTACGGCCGAGGCCACGTCAGTTTCGATTCGGGATCAGAACAACGACGTCGTTGGCGGCCTGGCGTCGGTGCCCTTCGGCGCCAACAGCGATTTTCTGGTTGTTCCTCCGGGTCGCTATGACCTGAAGGTTGCCTCGCCCGACGGAACCACCGACTTCATCGACGCACGCCCGGTGGATCTGCCAGCAGGCGCGGTCGTGACCGTGGTCGCCACCGGTGGTGCCAACGGCTTCCCGCTGGGCTTGACCGCGATTGCTGACGGTGCTGCGCCGAGCAATCCGCTGGCGTTGTTCGAGATCGGTCCGGTGCAGGTTGCCATTGCCCATCTGGCTCCCTTCGCCGCGGACCTGGACGGCACCGCGGTCAACGTGCTGGTCAATGGTGCCCAGATCCTGTCCGGCGTTCGCTACAAGGACTTCACCGATTTCCTCACCCTGCCGGCGCAGGGCGCCTACCAGGTCGACGTGGTGCCGGTCGGTGCGAGTGAACCCGCGATCAGTGGCGAAGTGGCGCTTGATGGCAACCGCAGCTATGTCGCCTCGGCGATCGGCAACGGTCTGACCCAACCGCTGGATCTGCTGCTGGTCGAGGCACCGACCGTCCAGAATGACGGCGAATATGCGCTGCGCATTGTTCACGCGGCACCGTTTGCCGCTACTGCCGAAGCCACCAGCGTATCGATCCGCACCGATGGTGGCGACGTCGTCGCCGGCCTGGCATCGGTGCCTTATGGCGCCTTCAGCCCGAGCTTGTCGCTACCGGTCGGTACTCTGGACGTCAAGGTCGCCACGCCTGACGGCACAGCCAACCTGATCGATCTGGCGCCGGTCGACCTGCCTGCGGGTGCAGCCGCCACCGTCTTTGCAATCGGTGACGGCATCAACCAGCCGCTCGGTATTCTTGCGGTACCTTTCGGCGAGTTGCCGCTGGAGACGCCGGTGGACTTCTCCGCCAATGGCCATTGGAGCGTGGTCGGGCAGGACTTCAACGGCTTCAGCCTGGTTCCCATGCCGGCCCAGAACCGACTGACCGGCACCTGGTACAGCTACGCCCCCAGTGGCGGCGCGCAGGCCTGGTTCTTCATCGACAGCTGCCAGAGCGCGGCGGGCGCAGAAGGCTGCGCGGTCCCTGGAGGATTCGACAATCGCAGCAGCACGATGGCGGTGTACGCAACCAGCGGAGGCAGCTTCAATGACCCGAGCGGAGGCGCTGCCACCTTGACCGAGGTCGGCACGATCACGATCGACTTCGACGATACGCCATGCAGCCGTGGCGAGGCCAGCTTCGATGTCGAGGGCTTCGGCAGCGGCAGCTTCCAGATCGAGAATCTGACGCCTGGCGCGGGTTGTCAGTAGGCCCAGAGCAGCAAGTTTCAAAAACTACGGGTGCCTCGGCACCCGTAGTTCTTGTTGCGTAGGGCCCAGGGCCCGGTGAAGCAGCAATCGTCAGGCGACGATCCGATAACAGGGTGTGTAGGCCTTGGCGCTGGGGATTTTCATCCGGTGCTGGGCGACGAAGTCCTGCAGCAGACCGTCAAGCGCGCGCATGATGTCCGGCTCGCCGGTCAGCTCATAAGGGCCGTGCGCCTCGATCGCCCGGATCCCCTCTTCCTTGACGTTGCCCGCGACGATGCCGGAGAAAGCGCGGCGCAGATCGGCAGCCAGTTCGTGCTGCGGTCGTGCGCGCTCGATGCGCAGGTTGCGCATCTGCTCGTGGGTCGGCGGGAAGGGGCGCTGGAACTCCAGCGGCATGTGCAGCGTCCAGTTGAAGAAGAACGCGTCCTTGTGATTGATACGATGGCCACGGACCTTGTCCACGCCGCGCCGCATGACCTGCGCGACCGCGGCTGGGTTGTCGATGATGATCTGGTAGCGCTCGGCTACATCCGGCCCCAGCGCGAGCTTCAGGAAAGCGTCGATCTGTTCGAAGTAGCGGGCGCTCTCGCGCGGTCCGGTGAACACCAGCGGAAAGGGCAACTCTGCATTCTGGGGATGGAGCAGGATGCCGAGCAGATAGAGGATCTCCTCAGCCGTGCCGACTCCGCCAGGGAACACGACGATGCCGTGGCCGAGTCGTACGAAGGCCTCCAGCCGCTTTTCGATATCCGGCATGATCACCAGATGATTGACGATCGGATTCGGCGACTCGGCCGCGATGATTCCCGGTTCGGTAATGCCGATGTAGCGATTGGTTCGTCGGCGCTGCTTGGCATGCGCGATCGTGGCGCCCTTCATCGGCCCCTTCATCGCGCCCGGACCGCAGCCGGTGCAGATGTCCATGCCGCGCAGGCCCAGTTCGTAGCCCACCCGCTTGGTGTAGTCGTACTCCAGCCGGGAAATGGAATGACCACCCCAGCAGACGATAAGGTTGGGGTCGAACTGCGCCTTCAGCAGGCCGGCATGACGCAGGGTTGAGAACACCATGTCGGTGATCGCCTCGGAGTCCTCGGCCAGGTCCTCGTCGGCGTGGCGCAACTGGGCGTTGACGAACAGGATGTCGCGCAGCACGGCGAACAGCAGTTCGCGCGCACCGCGGATCATCTTGCCGTCGACGAAAGCCTGCGAGGGCGCATTGTCCAGTTGCAGCTTGACACCGCGGTCCTGCTGCACAACGCGGATGTCGAAATCCGGATAGCGGGCGATCAGCGCACGGGCGTCGTCGTTCTCGCTGCCGGTGGTGAGCACCGCCAGCGCACAGCGGCGAAACAGATTGTTCAGGCCGCCCGCGGTGGCGTCACACAGGCGTCGGACTTCGGCCCGCGACAACACTTCCATGCCGCTGCTGGGGAGGATGGTGGCGTTCACACGCTCGTTGGAACTGGCATTCATGGCAATCCTAGGCTTCGCGATGCGCCGCCCGGCGGGCATCGTCTTGTCATTGTTGTGTAGCGGGGGCGGGAGGATACAGCCTCAAGCGCCCATTACTACTTCAGCGTCGGCCGATCCGCATTTCGTCGACCGAGATCTTGCGCTGATTCTTGGCGGCAAGCTTGAGTAATCCCCGCAGTTCGAGAATCGACCGGTTCTTGTTGCGCAACACCGTGGTGCCATCGGCCAGCCGCGTAAAGACCACGCGGTCACCCGTGCTCAGGCCCATCGATTCTCGAATCTCGACGGGAATCGTAACTCGACCCTTGCTGGTCAGCCTCGCTTCGGACATCGCAGACTCCGCAGTTTGGTCGTGCTGCAAGGATTGCTGCGAAGGCGCAGGCAAGCAGCCGCGTCAATCGACCGTTGGTTCCAACTCGCCGCAAGAATCGCTCTGAACTGGGCCCTGGGCCCTGAGCCCTGGGCCCTCCGAGCGAGGTTCCACTGCAGCGCGTTGGTTCCGAAGCTACTCGAACCGCTCCGGACTGACACCGCCGCGAATCAGGCTGGCGTCAAAACCGCGCTCGCTGAGCAGGAACGCTGCCGAGGCGCTGCGTCGGCCGGTATCGCAGTACACCCAGTAAGCCTGGCTCGGCGGCAGCGAGCCGGCCATCTTGCGCAAATGATTGAGCGGCATGTTGATCGCCCCGGGCAGGTGACTGGCCATGAACTCCGCCTGCAGCCGGACGTCGATCAACACCGCATCGGCCGGCTTGTCCTCCAGCGCCACTTCATTCAGCAGCGGAGCCTTCAGCAGCCGGGCGAAGGCGGCACTGGACAGGCGCATCAGGCTGCAGCGCGTCAGCGCCCGGACGGTGGCATTGCGCGGCTCGCCTGACACCAGCGCTTCCTCGCCGAAACAGCGCCCAACGCCAAGCTGGGCCAGTTCTTCCTCTTCCATCCCGTCGTTGCCTTCCAGCACGACCTGGCAGCGACCCTCGGTGACGACGTAGTAATAATCGCCCGGCTCACCCTGGTGGAGGATCTCCTCGCCCGCCTGGAAGGTGACCGGTTCCATGCTGCCGAAGATCTGCGCGATGTTGGCCGGCGGGATCCGCAGGAAGGCCTTGCTCTGCAGCAACGCGGTCATCCAGTCGTGCGGCTCTTCGCCTTCGGCGCCCGAACCGATCTCGGAGACTTCCATCTCGCCGGCCTGGGTCCAGGTCAGGAAGACGTCGAGTTGCTCCCGATCGACGTACAGGACCTTGCACGCCTTCAGCGCGCGCCCGGCGGCCGAACGGCGGGATCCCGGCGCCATCGGATGGATCGCCGCATCGTCGTCGGCCCGCAATACACGCAGACCGCGATCATCGGTCAGTTCGATCTCACCCTCGATCAGATAGGCGTGCGTGCGTGCCAGTTCGCCATTGCGGAACACCGCCTGACCGGGCTGGTACTGCAGGACACTGGATTGCTTCGCCAACTGGGTCCGGTCGGCGGGAAGCAATGCCTTCAATGGCACCAGACGGGTAAAAAGACTGATATTGACCATGCGCGAGGTTTGGACGGTGACAGTAGGGCCGAACGCGGATTCCCCTTCCGGCCGGTCGCTGTACGAGGTTGCGTAGCGTGGTCCCTTGGGGTTGAAAATACAAGTGTCAGGGGTTGGGGCTGAGGGTGATGAGAACAGGGCTGAGGGCAGAGGGCTGAGAGGTCAGGTTGGCTGTCCTGGGGTGACTTTCCAGTTCGGGCTCTCGGTTTCGGCCCTGACGATCACTGGCCGCTATCAGACGAGTTGGGGCTGAACCCGCGACTGCCGGCAAGCACCGATCGCAAACCCGGTACGCAAGGATTCATCGCAACCTTGACCTCTCAGCCCTCAGCCCTGGTTTGGTCAGTCTCAGCCCTGCCTCCCGCCCCTGCTACTGCCCCGCATACCACCTCGCAATCAGGGCCCGCTCCGCATCGGTCATGCCGGTCATGTTGCCGGGGGGCATGATCTTCAAGACCACGGTCTGCTGATGGATCGCGGCGGCCTGGCGTTGGATGTCGGCGGACGTGTCGAAGATCGAGCCATTCGGCGCGCTGGGCAGCAGCTGCGGCTGGGCCGCGTGGCAGGCGCCGCAACGCTCGGCGAGGATCGTGGCGACCTGGTTGATGTCGACCGGCTCACCGGGGCTAACAGCCGTGGCCACTTCGCCACTCACGCTGGCCACGGCCGAAGCTGACTTGGCGTCAGCCGCCGCTACCCGCCAGACCGGTGCCAACCAGCCCAGCGCGAGCAGCAGCACGACCACGCCGGCACTGAGCAATCCCCAGGCGCGCTGGCCGCTGTGCCAGAGCACGAAGAACTGCCGGATCAGCGCTGCCGCAGCAAGGAACAAGATCAGCAGCCAGCCGTTGTGTGGATGGGCGTAGGCCGGCGCGTAGTGCGTGCTGAGCATCGCAAAGACCACCGGCAGGGTGAGATAGGTGTTGTGGACCGAGCGCTGCTTGCCACGCAGGCCGTCGAGCGGCTCGGGTGCGTCGCCGCGCTTGAGCGCGGCAACGATGCGCTTCTGGCCCGGGATGATGACGAAGAACACGTTCGCGCTCATCCAGGTCCCGAGCACCGCGCCGGTGAGCAGAAACGCGGCCCGGCCGCTGTACAGGCTGGTCGTCAGCAGGCAAAGCCCCGCCACCAGCACGGCCACCGCCAGCCCGAGCAGGCGCTCGTGCCTCTCCAGAATCCGGCACAGCAGGTCGTACAGCAACCAGCCGACCAGCAACAGTGCAAGGACCAGCCAGACAGCCGATGACGGCGTCAGCATTGCAACGGCCGGATCGATCAGATGGATCCGCGGCGACCACAGATAGGTCAGCGTCAGCAGCGCAAAACCGCTCAGCCAGGTGGTGTAGGACTTCCATTTCGACCAGTGCAACTCGGCCGGCAGCAGCGCCGGTGCCGGCATGAACTTCTGCTTCAGATAGAAGCCGCCGCCATGCACCGACCAGGACTCGCCAAACAGCCCCTGAGCCCGCTCGGCGGCCGGCTTGAGACCGCGATCCAGCGCAACGAAGTAGAACGACTCACCGATCCAGGCGATCGCCGCCACCACATGCAACCAGCGCAGCAGGAAGGTCAGTGCTTCGAGCAGGAAGCCCTCCATTGCCGAGCTCAGCTGCCGCGATAGCTGCTGTAGCTGTAAGGCGAGACCAGCAGCGGTACGTGGTAGTGCGCCTGATCGTCGGCAATCCCGAAACGCAGCGTCACCACATCCAGAAAGCGAGGCTGCGCCATGACCACCCCGCAACCGGCAAAGTAGTCACCGACATGGAAGTCCAGTTCATAGCAGCCGACCGTCAGCGCCGCATCCGCCAACAGTGGCCCATCGCAACGGCCATCGACGTTGGTGCGGAATTCCCCCAATTGCTGGCGCGCGCTGTCGTCGCGGCGAAACAACTCGATCCGGATACCCGCACCCGGGCAGCCGTGAGCGGTGTCGAGTACATGCGTGGTGAGCTTTCCCATGGGCCGATCCGTCGCCGTGGCAGGTTCGCGGCAGCGAGGATAGCGTGGGTGGGGTGGAGAATGGTTTGTGTGCTTCGAGTGCGGTGCTGGGTCAAGCTCATGTGTCAGGCGATGCTCATGAATCCGAGGGCCCAGGGCTCAGGGCCCAGAAGGTCAAGAGCCGCTTCTACCCGTTTGATGACCACACATGCCTCGGATTGGCTCTGAACTCTGGGCCCTGAGCTCTGGGTTCTGCCTGAGCCCTGAAAAGCGCAGACGCAATCTGCCACATCAGTTGACTTGCAACCCTTCCCGACTCCCTTCCCCCGCCCTGCGCTACCCTTCACACATGACCGAAACATCCGTACTCATGCTCAACGGCCTGCTCATCAACCTGGCCGACTGCGACCCGACCCTCTCGCTGTTGCGCTGGCTGCGGCAACGCCGGCTCAGCGGGACCAAGGAAGGCTGCGCCGATGGCGATTGCGGCGCGTGCACGGTGACGCTGGTGGAGACCGACGCCGACGGCCAGCGCCGGCTGCATGCGGTCAACAGCTGCCTGCTGCCGATGGGCATGCTGGCCGGGCGCGAGGTGCTGACGGTCGAGGCAGTTGCCGATGGCGAGAAGCTGCATCCGGTGCAGCAGGCCATGGTCGATTGCGCCGGCTCGCAATGCGGGTACTGCACGCCGGGGTTCGTCATGAGTCTGCTCGCCGGCCAGGCCAACGGCGAGCTGGATGACGGCTGCTTCGAGGGCAATCTGTGTCGTTGTACCGGCTACCAGCCGATCCGCGCCGCCGCGGCGCAGCTGGGGGCGACCGGGCGTTTGGTCGATGCCGTGCTGCCGGTGCACTCGACTGCGAGCACCTGTGCCGCAACGCAGATCGGCGACTTCCACAGCCCGACCACGCTCGAATCGGCGCTGCGACTGAAGGTGGAGTTGCCTGGCGCGGTCTGGATTGCCGGCGCGACCGATCTGGGCGTCGATCTGAGCCACCACAAGGCGCGTGCGCCGGCCCATATCGCACTGGACCGGATCGCCGACCTGCTGCAACTGGAAATTGGCGACGATCAGATCAGCATCGGCGCCGGTGTGAGCCTCCGTCGGCTGGAGACCGAGCTGGCGGGCATCTTCCCGGCGCTGGATCAGATGCTGGTCTGGTTCGCCGCGCGGCAGGTCCGCAACCGCGCCACCCTCGGCGGCAATCTCGGCACCGCCTCGCCGATCGGCGATCTGTTGCCGGTGCTGCTGGCGCTGGATGCGGTGATCGTATGTAGCAGCCTGCGCGGGACGCGCGAACTCG
>DAIMJK010000087.1:11137-11977 GCA_036722245.1 Lysobacterales bacterium | reverse complement strand
CGGGCGAGCCCTGCTGGCTGCGGCAGGTCCATGGCGTGCGCGTGCACCGCCTGCAGACGTCGGACCACGCTGCCGGTGTCGATCCGCCGCAGGCCGACGCTGCCGTAAGCAGCGCCCCGCACGCCGTGCTGGCCGTGCTCAGCGCGGACTGCCTGCCGGTGGTGCTGGCGAGCAATGACAGCCAATCGATCGCGCTGGCCCATGCCGGCTGGCGCGGGCTGGCGGCCGGCGTGCTGGAGGCGACGGTCGCCGCCATGGACTGCGATCCGACGCGGCTGTCGGCCTGGCTCGGCCCGGCGATCGGACCGGCCAGCTTCGAGGTCGGACCGGAGGTGCGCGCGGCCTTCGTGGACGCAGAATCAGCCACCGCGACGGCCTTTGTCGCCGCTACCGGTGATCGATACCACGCCGATCTGTACGCGCTGGCCCGGCACAGGCTGGGCGCGCTGGGCCTGGCCCGGATCAGCGGCGGCGGTCTGGACACATTTGCCGATGCCGGCCGGTTCCACTCCTACCGCCGTGATGGTCTGCGCAGCGGAAGGATGGCGACGCTGGTGTGGCGCGATGGTGATGCCGCTCAGTCCTCGAAGCCGCCGGCGAACAGTTCCTCGACATCCTCGTAGGCACCGCGATCCAGCGGTCCGACATTGTTCGGGATGGCGGGCAGATCGACGTTGCGGGGCAGGCCGGAGATGTCGACCGGGGACTCGTTGCCATCGGCGGCGCAGCGGTCCAGATTGCTTGATCCGGCGCTGAGCCGATACTGGCCAGCACTCGGGTCGAAAAAGCCTGGGCTGTGCTCATCGCCACCGAGCGCACCGCCCTCGCCGGTGTTCAGGC
>DAIMJK010000087.1:10679-11127 GCA_036722245.1 Lysobacterales bacterium | reverse complement strand
GCGACGTGGTCCTGGCCGGTGTCGGCTACGGCCGCGTGCGCGCCCTCACCAACTGGAAGGGCGAGCGCACCGCCCTCGCCGGTGTTCAGGCAGGCAAACTGGGTCGTGCCGGTGCCCTGAATGTGGCTCCGCCCGGGCTGGACCAGAAAGATCGAGCGGGCCAGTTCCAGCGCCGTTGGAGCGCTGCTGCCGACGAAGACCGCACCGGCAACGAAGTCGTTGTCGACCACCGTCGCAAAATCCATTCTCAGGCTGGACTCACCTTCCAGACTGATCAGCCGTGCGTTGCTCGTGTTGGCGCTGATGAGGACATTGTGGAGGGTGGCTTGGGCGCTACCGTTCGCGCGCATAACAGCGCCGTTGCCGGCGGCATTGGCCGCCGACTGGCTGGCCAGCGGCGAGGGATCGGCGCGGGGACTGCTCTGGAGCGGCGGCTACTTCGTGTATT
>DAIMJK010000087.1:0-10669 GCA_036722245.1 Lysobacterales bacterium | reverse complement strand
GCGCGCAGAACAGCGCCGTTGCCGGCGGCATTGGCCTCCATTCGGGTGTGGCTGATGAACAGCGTGGCCCCGCTTACGAAGGCGCCCGCGCCGTTGCCAACGAGGTTGCCGGCAGCACCAAGCAATTGGTTGCCGCTCAGCCGGGAGCACTGGTCGTCGCCGATCGCACAGGCACCCACGCCTCGGCCGAGGGTCGCCGTTGCACCGGAGGTGACAAATAGTCCAGCGCCCGTCAGTTGTGCCCGGTTGTTCTCGATCCACGCGCCGTGGGCGGTGAAATGGGTCCCCGCGCCGCTCAGACTGACGCCACCGCCACGCGGGGATGCTTCGCCCTGAGCGATGTTCTCGCTGATGGACAGACGCTGACCAGGCCACGACTGCAGACTGATGACACTTTCGCTGCTCGCGAATATGCCGGCCCCCTCGCTAGCGGCGTTGCCGTCGATGCGCGTATCCCCGCCATTCATGGTACTGAGCAATTGGCAGCCCAGACCGCGAACGCCGCCGCCGGAAGCTCCTGCGGTGTTGCCGCTGATCTCGGTGGCTCCGACGCGCATCCGAGCCTGCTGGCAAAGTACGCCGCCGCCCTGCGAGGTCGCGACATTGCCGGCGCCCGGGGCGCCGATCCGGCTGCCATCGACCAGATTGACGTTCAGGGCGGCGGGGCTGACGCTGAAGGCGTAAATGCCGCCACCGAACTGCGCGCTGTTGTTGAGTACATCGACATTGCGCAGATTGACCAGACCCTCACCGATGATGGCAAGGCCGCCACCATTGCCGCCCGGATTGTCGGCGTCGATAATGTTCAGGTTGATCAGATCCAGACTCAGGGTCGCGGGCATGCCGCTGCTGATCGACAGCGCCGGGCCGCCACTGAAGTCGGCACGCAGGGTGGTGGTCGAGGTCGGCTCCGTTGCACCACAGGCGGGATAGCCACCGACGATCCGCAAAGTACGGTTGGAGATCACGAGCGAATCGGTCAGCACGAATTCGGGACTGGCCAGGCGGATCTCCGAACCCGGGGCGAGAACGGCAAGTGCCGCATCGATGGTCGGGAAGTCGCAGACCTCGGTGGCGCTGATGTAGACGGTCTCGGGGTGACCGGCCAGCGCGGGCGTAGGCACGGCAATCCAGAGCAGGCTGATGGCGGCGGCGAGGCCGAGGCGAATTGCGGGTGTGGTCATGGCGTTTGCTTCCCAGTAGTGGACAGGCCCGGTTAGGGCATGCCACTCAGTTACGCAGGCGCGCGGCGGAAACGACATGGCGGCGGCCGTACGGCGCTCAGAAACTGCGAATTGGTGGACGCTGCGAGCGGCCATCGTGCGCGGCTACGACGCGGCCAAGGCCGCCACGTGGCCGCTCGGCTTGCGTGCTCGTTCAGCCAGAATGAAACTCGGGCATGCTATGCATGGTTCCGTTACCCATCGTGTCCGGAGGACGCCATGAAGTTCAAGAGGATTGCTGGATTCGTTGCTCTGCTTTTCTCCCTGGCCTTGCTGCCAGTGTCTGCTCTGGCACTGCAATATCCTGACCGGGAAGGTCTGGTCGAGGTCGAGGGCAACACGCTGGACCAGGCATGGTTGCGGCCGGGCGTGAACTTGCGCGACTACGACAAGGTGCTCATCGAGCCGGTAGGGCTGAGCTTCAAGTCCAACTGGCAACGCGACATCAACCGCAGCAACCGCAGTCTGGCGCGCAAGCTCAGCAACGCGGACGTGGCGAAAATTGATGCCCGCACCCGTGCCGACTTCGACAAGGTCTTCGCCGAGGAACTGCGCAGCGCTGGCTATCAGATTGTCAGCACAGCGGGCCCCGGCGTGCTGGTGCTGCAACCATCGATCAGCGAGCTGTATCTCAACGATCCGGCGGTCGAGAGCGTCGGTCGCAGCGAGATCTTCGTGACCAGCGCCGGTCAGGCGACCTTGACCATCAAGGCCATTGATGGCGGCAGCGGGAGTCTGCTCGGTGCCACCGTGGACCATCGCGAGACGCGCGATCACAACCTCATTCGCCGCTCCTCGCCGGTATTCACCCACTCGGACCTGCGCGAGCTGTTTGCCGACTGGGGACGGACCGTTGCCAGCGATCTGCCCGAGTTGCACCAGCGGCCGGCGTTGTCGCAGCGTTGAAGGGCTGAGGGCTGAGAGTCAGAAGAGCAGGGCCCAGGGCCCGCGGCGGAGTGCGCGTAGGATGTCGGTGAGAGAAACGAACCGCATCGAACCAGGTCCTGGAAGAGCATCAATCGCGTCTCTTTAAACGCTCGTCCATCTATTGACACCATGTCAGCGCAACGCTAGCATGCGCCCATGAGCTATGTCATCGAACGCCGTCTGGAAGAGAAGGAGCAGCGCCGCACCGACATCGTCGACGCGGCCGAAGCCTGTTATTGCGAGGGCGACTGGGAAAAGGTCACGATGGACCAGATCGCCCGTCGCGCGCGCATCAGTCGGGCGTTGCTGTATGTCTACTTCAAGGACAAGGACGATCTGCATTTCGCCATCGCCGAGCGCGCGCTGAGTGCGCTGCGCGAGCGTTTCATCGCCGCGATGTCGCAGCACGAGCGCGGTCTGCAGCAGGTCGAGGCCATCGGCCGGGCCTATGTCATCTTCGCCGATGAACTGCCGCACTACTTCAATGCCTGTTCGCGCTTCGAGGCCCACCAGCCGGACGAAGTCGACGCGCAGAGCAATGAGAGTGCCTGCATGATCGCCGGCGATGCGGTGCACGGCCTGGTCGCCGACGCGATCAACCGTGGCATGAAGGACGGTTCGATCTCGACCAGCGTCGGCGATCCGATGCTCACCGCAATCGTCCTGTGGGGATTCATCCACGGCATCATTCAACTCGGCAAGACCAAGGCCCACGTGATGGCGCGCGACGGGCTGAGCATCGAAAGCCTGGTCGATCAAGGCATCCGCATGGCGGGCAGGGCGTTGGCGTATGGACCCGTTTGAAGGGCACAGGGCTCAGGGTCCCGGGCCCAGGAAAAGCCGGCAAGAATCGGCACCTCGCTCGCGCGAAGCCTTCGCAGATCAGGGCCCAGCTGAAGCGCCCCGGAGTCTTGTCTCTGGGCTCTGGGCCCTATCCCCTGAGCCCGCGCCCCTTTTTTTGGCCGGAGATTGACACGTGTCCAGATCTTGTATTGCTGTTGAAGCTTTCGTGACGATGCTCTTGTTGGGTCCATCGCTCGCGCTGTCGGCGACCGAACCGCCACAGGTTCTGAGCCAGACCGAATCAGTCGAGTCGGCTGCCAATGCGGATGCGCAGCCACTTGACCAGGTCGTCGAAGCTCTGGTCAGCGAAGGCCTGCAACGCAATCTCGGTCTGGCCGGGCAGCAGATCGATCTGGAGCGGGCCGAAGCGGTACTGCGCGAAGCGCGCGCCAGCTTCCGGCCGCAGCTGGATCTGCACGCGCGCTACACCCGCAGCGAAGGCGGCCGCAACATTGAGGTGCCGATCGCTGACTTGCTCAACCCGGTCTACAGCACCCTCAATCAGCTGGCTCCGGGCAGTGCATTTCCGCAGCTGGAAAGCACATCCTTTGCGCTGCTGCGCGAGCGTGAGCAGGATACCCGGCTGAGCCTGCGCCAGTTGATCTACGCGCCAGCGGCCAGCGCCAACATCGACCGTCGAGCCGCCGAGCGCGACGCGTGGCAGGCCGCCACCGAGCGCTTTAGGAGCGAGCTGGCGCGCGATATCCGCATCGCCTACTACGACTGGAGCCGCGCCCGCGCGGGCCTGGGCATCATCGATGCAAGTCTGGCCGTACTGGCCGAGAATGTCCGTGTCAGTCAGGCACTGTTCGACAACGGCAAGGTTACCCGCGATCAGGTGCTGCGCGCCGAGGCCGAACGCCTGCAGCTGGAACAGGACCGTACGCGCGCCGAATCCCAGGTCGCGCTGGCCCGCCGCTATCTGAACTTCCTGCTTGATTGGCCGCTGGACCAGCAACTGGCTCAGGCCGACAGCAGCCTGAGCCCGGATCTGCCGCCACTGCAGTTGCCGACAGTGGCCGAACTGGAACGCCAGGCACTGCTCGGTCGACAGGAGCTGGCCGAACTGGACGCCGCCCTGCGTGCCGCCGAAGCCGGCCAGGCCGCCGCTCGTGGCGAGCGCCTGCCGCTGATCGCCGCGCAGCTGGACATGGGTATCCAGGGCGACGACTACCGCTTCGGCAGCGGCTCCAACCAGGCCATTGCCTCGATCGTGCTGAGCGTACCGATCACCGATGGCGGTGCGCGCCGGGCGCGCGAGGCCCAGGCCCGGCTGAGCGCCGAAAAGCTGCGCGTGGACCGCCAGCTGACCGAGCGCTCGGTGCGCCTGCAATTGCGCGAAAGCCTGGAGCAACTGCAGACCGCGCTGAGCGGCTACACCAGCGCCACCGCGCGAGTCGACGCCTCGCGCGAGGCCTTCCGCATCGCCAGCCGCAAGCGCGACGTCGGCTCGATCAGCCAGGTCGAGTTCATCGACGCCGAACGCGCCTACAGCCGCGCCGAACTCAATCTCAACCTGACCCGCTTCGACGTATTGATCCGGCGCGCCGAGCTGGCCTATGCCGCCGCGCTGGACCGTCCCCTGTAACACGCACACCAGGACACCGCCATGAACCGCTTTCGCGCCATCACCCTGACGATTGCATCAATCGCCCTTGCGCTCACTCTGACCGGCTGCAACCGACTGCCGACCACCGAGGCGGATGACCCCCAGCGCTCCGTACCGGTTCGCCTGGCTCAGGTAGACAGCGGTCCGACCCTGCCCGGGATCGAGACCAGCGGGCTGGTGGCCGCGCACGAAGAGCTGAAGCTGGCCTTCAAGGTCGGCGGCGTGATCAAGTCCATCGAGGTGCGCGAAGGCGATCGTGTGGTGGCCGGTCAGCGGCTCGCCGAGCTGGAGCTGGTGGAGGTCAATGCTGGCGTCGAGCAGGCCCGCCAGGCGCACAAGAAGGCGAGTCAGGATCTGGCCCGCGGCGAGAAGCTCCACGCCGAACAGGTCGTCACGCTGGAACAGCTCGAAGCACTGCGCAGCGTCGAAGCGAGCGCCCGGGCCGGTTTGAACGCGGCCGCCTTCAACCGCCGCCATGCGGTCATCGAGGCGCCGCGCGACGGGCTGATCCAGCGCCGCCACGCCGAGCCTGGCGAGACTGTCGGCGCCGGTACGCCGATCCTCGATCTGGGTGCCGATGGCGAAGGTTATGTGGTGCGTGCCTCGCTGGCCGACCGGGAAGTGGTGCGGCTGAATGTCGGCGACCCGGCCCAGGTCCGGCTGGACGCCTATGCCGGCGAATTGCTCAGCGGCACGGTGAGCATGATTGGTGCCGCCGCCGACCCGCGTTCGGGCACCTTCCCGGTGGAAGTGCGCATCGACGCGGGAGACCGCCGACTCGCCAGCGGGATGGTCGCCAAGCTCAGCCTGACCCCATCAGCCGGCGCCGTCACCAGCCTGGCCTATGTGCCGATCGCCGCCATCGTCGAAGGCCACGGCCGGCGCGCCAGCGTGTACGCCATCGAGGATGGCAAGGCCCGGCGCCGCTCGGTCGAGATCGCCTTCATCGACGGCGACCGGGTCGCCCTGCAGGACGGCCCGAATGCCGGCAGCAAGGTCGTCACCGATGGCGCGCTGTTTCTGACCGATGGTGATTCGGTACGGGTGCAGAACTGAGGGTTTCAAGAGCAGGGCTGAGGGCTGAGGGTTGAGGGGTCAGGGAAAGCAGGCACCGTCAGCGCCGCAGTTTTGACAACCAGCACGCCGCCACCGCGGCCACTCGCACGGGGAGTGCGTGAGATGGGTTTCATCGAATTTCCGATTCGCCGCTACCAGTTCACGGTGGTCGCCTTCCTGTTGCTGGTTGCGCTCGGCATCAGTTCCTTCAACGGCATCCCGCGCTCGGAAGATCCGTACTTCCCGATCTCCACCTTCGTCATCACGGTGGTCCTGCCGGGCGCCGATCCGAAGGAGCTGGAGCGCTCGGTGGTCAAGCCGATCGAGGACGCGCTGAGCGAGCTGGAAGACCTCAAGACCATCGACAGCACCGTGAATGATTCGGTCGCGGTGGTGATTCCGGAGTTCGAGGCTTTTGTGGATGTCGAGCGCAAGTACGACGAGGTCGTGCGCGAGATCAATGCGCTGCGGCCCAAGCTCCCCGCCGAACTGCAGGACATCCGCATCCGCAAGGTCAATCCCGGCCTGGTCAACATCGTCCAGATGGCGCTGGTCAGTGAGGACGCACCCTTTGCTGAGCTGGAAGACTGGGCGAAGGAGCTGAAGGACCGCTTCAAGGGCGTCACCGGCGTCCGCCAAGTCGAAACCTGGGCCTATCCGGCGCGTGAGCTGCGGGTCGCACTGGACCTGGAGCGGATGGCCCGCCTGGGCGTGTTGCCTGGTCAGCTGATGGCCGCACTGGCGAGCGAAAACGCGAACATTCCGGCCGGCGTGGTCGACGTGGGTGCGCGCAGTTTCAGTTTGCGCACCACCGGCAGCTATGAGCGGCTCGACCAGGTCCGCGATACCGTCGTCACCGCGGTCGACGGCCAGCGTATTCGCGTGCGTGACCTGGCCGAAGTGAGCTGGTCGACCGCCAACCACAGTTACCTCGGCCGCTACGACGGCAAGCGGGCGGTCTTCATTACCGCCAACCAGCAGGACGGCCACAGCATCTTCGACACCCGCGACCGCCTGCACGCGGTGGCCAACGAGATGGCCGCCGAGCTGCCGCCTCGGATCGTGCTGGAACTGGGCTTCGATCAGGCAGTCAATGTGGCCCATCGACTGGCTCGGCTGGGTCTGGACTTCGCCATCGCGATCACGCTGGTGCTGATCACGCTGCTGCCGCTGGGCTTTCGCGCCAGCGTCGTGGTGATGGTCGCCATTCCGTTGTCGCTGGCGATGGGTGTGGCTGCGCTGCACGCGCTCGGCCAATCGCTGAACCAACTCTCGATCGCCGGCTTTGTCGTCGCGCTGGGGTTGCTGGTCGACGATTCCATCGTCGTGGTCGAGAACATCGCTCGTCATCTGCGTGCCGGCATGGACCGCACCCGGGCCGCGATCGAGGGCACCAAACAGATCTTCCAGGCGGTGCTCGGCTGCACCGCGGTGTTGCTGTTCGCCTTCCTGCCGCTGCTCGCCCTGCCCGGCAACGCCGGCAAGTTCATTCGCGTGCTGCCGACCGCGGTGGTGGTCACCGTCGTCGCCTCACTGGTGGTGGCGCTGACGATCGTGCCCTTCCTCGCCAGCCGAGTGCTGGAACGCGAGCCGGACGAGCATGGCAACTGGTTCCTGCGCAAGTTGATGGCTGCCATCACCGGCGTCTACCGACCGCTGCTGCACCGTGCACTGGCCCGCCCGGGGCTGACCGTAGTGATCGCGCTGGGACTGTTCGTGGCCAGTCTGGGACTGGTCCCGGTGATGGGCTTTTCGCTCTTCCCGAAGGCCGACACGCCACAGTTCCTGATCACCATCGAGACGCCGGAAGGGTCCTCGTTGGCCGCCACCGACCACGCCCTGCGTTTCGTCGAGGACGAACTGTCCGAGCGGCCGGAAGTGGCGCACTGGTTCGCCAATCTTGGCCACGGCAATCCGAAGATCTACTACAACATCATCCCGAAAGAAGAGGCCAGCAACCTGGCCGAGCTGTTCGTCCAGCTACACCGTTACCACCCCAAGCGCACCCCGCTTATGCTTGAGGACCTGCGCGCCGAGCTGGCCGACTATCCGAACGCGCGCATCGTCGTGCAGGAATTCGAGAACGGCCCCCCGATCGCTGCGCCGATCGCGGTGCGCGTGCTCGGCCCGGATCTCGACACGCTGCGCCGACTGACCACCACGGTGGAGCAAGTGGTGCGCGAGCATCCCGGCACCCGCGACATCGACAATCCGGTCAAGGTCGCCCGCACCGATCTGAAGCTGGTCGTCGACAGCGAAAAGGCGAATCTGCTTGGCGTGGCCGCGGTCGAACTCGACCGGGCAGTGAGACTGGCAATCTCCGGTCTTCCGGCGGGCACTTTCCGCGATGATCGCGGCGAGTCCTACACGATCACCGTGCGCGCGCCGATGGAAGGCCGGCCGACACTGGCGTTGCTCGATCAGGTCCAGGTACCGACCCGCCAGGGCACTCTGCTGCCGCTGAGCCAGCTCGCCAGGCTCGAGTTCAGCGCATCGCCAACCCAGATCCAGCGCGTCGATCGCGAACGCGCGGTGGTCATCAAGGCCTTCACCAAGACCGACTACAACACCGCCAGGGTCACCACCGAGATCGACCGTCAACTCGCCAGCCTGAACTGGCCGCGCGGCTACCGCTATGAGATGGCAGGGGAGGCCGAAAGCCGGGCCGAGAGCTTCCAGGGTCTGGGCGCGGCCGCGCTGATCGCGGTGTTCGGCATTCTCGCCGTGCTGGTGCTGGAGTTCGGCAGCTTCAAGAGCACGCTGATCGTGCTGGGGGTGGTCCCGCTGGGCGTCGTCGGTGGCCTCGTCATGCTGTTCCTGACCGGCTACAACCTGTCCTTCACGGCGATGATCGGCTTCATCGCGCTGGTCGGCATCGAGATCAAGAACTCGATCCTGCTGGTCGATTTCACCAACCAGTTGCGCGCCCAGGGCCGCCCGCTGGACGAGGCGATCGAAGAGGCCGGTGAAGTCCGCTTCCTGCCGATCCTGTTGACCAGCGCCACCGCCATCGGCGGTCTGCTGCCGCTCGCCCTGCAGAACGTCGGCATGTACTCGCCGATGGCCTGGGTCATCATCGGCGGCCTGATTTCCTCGACCCTGCTCGCCCGCCTGGTGACCCCGGTAATGTACAAGCTGCTGCCGCCAGACGTGGAACTGGAAGAAACGGCGCAGATCGATGAGGGCGCACGGGTGGTGCTGCAGCCGGGCTAGGCCGGGCAAGGCCGGACTACTAGGCCGCCTTGCCGACCACAACCCGGTTGCGGCCGGCCTGCTTGGCCTTGTAGAGGGCCTTGTCGGCCGCCTCGATCAGGTTCTGCGCCGGTGGGCTGGGGCCACCGCGACTGGCCATGCCGATGCTGACGGTGACATGGACCTCGCCCTGAGCCGCGCCCTTGCGCACCGCCTGCGGCCGGTTGCCGGACAGCCGGCCGCGACCGAGCTTGACCCGGGTGTCCTGGATCCGCTTGCGGATGTGATCCAGGGCCTCACTGACGCGGGCTTCGTCGCCCGAGGCGAACAGGATCGAGAATTCCTCACCGCCGTAGCGGAAGGCCATCCCACCGCGGCAGCGCTTGAGTGTGCGGGCGACGACTCGCAGCACCAGATCGCCGGCGTCGTGGCCGTGGCGATCATTGAAGCGCTTGAAGTGATCGACATCGACCATCGCCACCGCCAGCCGGCCCTCACTGCGGGCCAGATGCTCATCCAGTGCGCGCCGATTCGGCAAGCCGGTCAGCGGATCGACGAAAGCCATCCGGAAGGCCTGCAGCAAAACCCCGCCGATGGCCAGACCCACGCCCAGCGTGAGCCAGGCCGGCGGCGGCATCCACGGCTCGCCCGGCAGCGCGGCACAGGCAGCGCAAGCCATCGCCGCTGCCGCGCCCAGGTCGGCGGCACCACGCAGCTTCCACCAGTGGAGCAGACAGGCGGCGGCCGCACTGAAATAGAGCAGGGCGATCGATCCCAGCCCGTCCGGCCAGCCGCTGGCCGCCACGCGCCAGCCGACCACCCGTGCCTGACCGCCGTCGCCAAGCAGCCCGGCGAGCCAGATCGTCGCCGCCAACATCAGCGCAAGCGCCAGACTGCGTGGCCCCAGCAGCGGACGCTCTGGCCGCACCGCGATCCATAGCGCCAGCGCGGGCGCGAGCAACTCGGCCAGCGCATTGCGCCCCGGTGGCACCCACCCCCAGGTATCGACCGCCAGCAGCGCCAGCAGCCAGACAACCCGATTGCGCCGGAAACCCGCCCCCAGCAGGATTCCGGCCAGAAAGGCCACCGGCGCCATCGCTACAAGTGAATTCAGCAGCTTGTCAAACACTTCTCAGCTACTGCATGAAGTTGACGGATTGTAGTGCCGGAATGGCTGCAGAAGCACGATGGGATTCACATTCAGGGCTCAGGGCTCAGGGCGCAGTAGAGCAAGGGCTCAGGCCAGGGCCCAGAAGAGCAAGGGTCCAGTGTCCAGCGGTCCAGAAGTGCTGCGGTGGGGTCTCGTGTCGGTGAGCTCCGCGAACCGCATCAAGAGTGCCCTGGGGCTGGGGGTGACCGCTTTCTGGGCCCTGGGCCCTTTCTCCTGCGAACCCTCGGACCCGCGCGCTATCGACATGGCCTATCGAAACGAATCAAACAATCAATTTGCTGCGCTGCACCATGCCCGTTAGGATGGACTTCGTTTTCAACCCACGGAGCTTTCCCATGTCCCTGATCAACATGAATCTGATCAACACCGTCGTCCAGCCGTTCAAGGCAAACGCCTTCCACAACGGCAAGTTCATCGAAGTCACCGAGCAGGACCTGCACGGTCAATGGTCGGTGCTGGTGTTCATGCCGGCCGCCTTTACCTTCAACTGCCCGACCGAGGTCGAGGATGCGGCCGACAACTATGCCGAGTTCGAGAAGGCCGGTGCCGAGGTCTACATCGTCACCACCGACACGCATTTCGCGCACAAGGTGTGGCACGAGACCTCACCCGCCGTCGGCAAGGCGCGCTTCCCACTGGTCGGCGATC
>DAIMJK010000086.1:1791-11983 GCA_036722245.1 Lysobacterales bacterium | reverse complement strand
CCGCTTCATGGGCGGCTCGATGGGGTCGGTGGTCGGCGAGCGCTTTGCCCTGGCCGGTGAGCGGGCCGCCGAGGAACGGCTGCCCTTCGTGTGCTTCTCGGCCACCGGCGGTGCACGCATGCAGGAGGGGCTGTACTCGCTGCTGCAGATGGCCAAGACCGCCGCCGTGCTGGCGCGCCTGCGCGAGGCGCGAATTCCGTTCATCTCGGTGCTGACCCATCCCACTACCGGTGGCGTGTCGGCCAGCCTGGGCATGCTGGGTGACCTGATCCTGGCCGAACCGGGCGCGCTGATCGGCTTCGCCGGGCCGCGCGTGATCGAGCAGACCGTCCGCGAGACCCTTCCCGAAGGCTTCCAGCGCAGCGAGTTCCTGCTCGAACATGGCGCACTGGACCAGATCGTCGATAGGCGCCAGATGCGGCGGCGGGTGGCCGAGCTGCTGGGCATGCTGATGCAGCAAGGACCACTGCCGGCGGTCAGCGCGGATGAAACCGAGCCGACCAACGACCCGGATTGAGCGAACCGCCCGGATGCATCGCACGGTCGAGTCCGGCACGCTTGCCGACTGGCTGAGCCGACTGGAAAGGCGCGGCCAGACGCCGATCGTGCTGGGCCTGGAGCGAATTGCCGCGGTGGACGCCCGCTTGCGCGAGGCGGGTGTCGATCGGCCAGTTGCGCGCTCGGTGCTGACCGTCGCCGGCACCAACGGCAAGGGTTCGGTCGTTGCCTACGCCGACAGCATGCTGCGCGCCTGCGGTCTGCGCGTCGGCCGCTACACCTCGCCGCATCTGCTCGCCTTCAACGAACGCATTGCGATCGACGGCGTGCCCGTTTCCGATGCGGCGCTGGTCGAGGCCTTCGAACGGATCGATCAGGCGCGGGGCGCGATTGACCTGACCTACTTCGAGTTCGCCACCTTGGCCGCCTTCGAGTTGTTTCGGGCTGCAGATCTGGATGTGGCGGTGCTGGAGATCGGCCTGGGCGGGCGGTTGGACGCGGTCAACCTGATCGACGCGGACGTCGGAGTGATCACCAGCATCGGCCTCGATCATCAGGAGTATCTGGGTGACGACCGCGATGCGATTGGCTTCGAGAAGGCGGGTATTGCGCGCGCCGGCAAACCGCTGGTGCTGGCCGAGCCCGATCCGCCGCCACGGCTGCTCGAGGAAGTCGGGCGGCGGGGTGCGGTGCTGCTGATGGTCGAGCGCGATTTCGGCTGGCTGGATGAGATCGACGAGCGCGTCTGCCGGCCAGATCGATGCTGTCGTACCTATCACAGCCCGATTGATGAGGAGTTGCCGCTGCCGGCGCCACCGCTCCCCGGGGCCCACCAGTGGGATAACCTGGCCGCCGCGGTCACCGCAGTCCTGCTGTTGCCGCTGCGGCGAGAGCTGCGGCCGAAGAAGCTGCGTGCCGGGATTGTCGCGACCCGTCTGCCCGGCCGCCTGCAGCGCATCGAGGCGGCGGTGCCTGTGTGGCTGGACGTGGCCCACAATCCGCATGGCGCGGTGGCGCTGGCCGAATGGCTGGAAAACTGCCCGCGACCACGTCACGCCGTCTTCGGGCTGCTTGCCGACAAGGATCTGGACGGCGTGCTGGCGACGCTGCTGGACCAGATCGACTGCTGGCATCCGGTCCAGCTCGCCGGTCCGCGAGCGATGCCCGTTGCCGTGCTGGCGGCTGCCTTGCGGGCCGCCGGTGCTCGGGTGCAGATGCAAGGCGAGCGCGGCCCACAGCAGGTGTGGACGAAGGCGATGCGGCTGGCTGTAGAGCAGGGTGGAAGCCTGATTGGCTTTGGATCGTTCTTGCTGGTGGCGGATGTGCTCGGGGAGGGTCGGGGGTCGCAGTGACTTTTGCTGTCCGACATTCTGGGCGGGGGAAAGCCGTTTTACGTTTTACGTTTTACGCGCATCGCCGTAGCACTTCTGGGCCCTGAGCCCTTGCCTCACCGATATCGGTGCATCATTGGCGACGCGGCCGCCGGCGCGAACACCACCGGGGCGAGAATCGTAGCGATACGCGCGCCGGAACCGCGCTACTTCCGGCGTGGGGCCTTTCGCTCTTGTACTGGCTACTGGAACTGACCACTGGAACTGCTCTACCACCCTTGACACCCACTTCTACTCAGTCATAGCATAAGTCCGGCGCGGCGCTGACCGCGCTTTTCTGTCGGCACGCAATGCTCATTCTGAGCAGAAGGGTTTGAGATGATTGAACGCGATGATCACGGGGATGACGGATGGACAGCACAGACGCTGCTGCCCACTGCTTTCGACAGCGCTCGCGAACGGGTCCTGCCGGCCGAGGAATGGGCTCTGCATCAGCCGCTGATCGATGAGATCAATGCGCTCAAGATCGAGCGCAAGGCGGTCGTGCTGGCGCACAACTACCAGACCCCGGAAATCTTCCATGGTGTCGCCGACCTCAGTGGAGACTCGCTCGCGCTGGCGCAGATGGCGGCGCAGACCGAGGCCGAGGTGATCGTGCTGTGCGGCGTTCATTTCATGGCCGAGACGGCCAAGATCCTCAATCCTGACAAGACCGTGCTGATCCCGGATCTGCGCGCCGGTTGCTCGCTGGCCGATTCCATCACCGCCGCTGACGTGCGGCTGCTCAAGCAGCGCTATCCGGGCGTGCCGGTCGTGACCTACGTCAACACCAGCGCCGCGGTGAAGGCCGAGACCGACATCTGCTGCACCTCGGCCAACGCGCTGGCGGTGGTGGAGTCGCTGGATTCCGAGCAGGTGATCTTTCTGCCCGACCGCTACCTCGGTCACTGGGTTGCCTCCCAGACCCGCAAGCAACTGATCCTGTGGGAGGGTGCCTGCGAGGTACATGAGCGCTTCAGCGCAAGCCAGATCAGGGCACTGCGGGCCGATCGCCCGATCCATATCCTGGCCCACCCGGAATGTCCGCCGGAAGTACTGGCCGAAGCCGATTACGTCGGCTCCACTTCCGGCATGATTCATCATCTCAAGGCCGTACGACCGGCTCGGGTGGCGCTGATCACGGAGTGCTCGATGAGCGACAACGTGGCGATCGAACTGCCGGAAATCGAGTTCGTACGGCCGTGCAATCTGTGCCCGCACATGAAGCGGATCACGCTGGCCAACATCCGCGATGCGCTGCTCGAACTGCGCCACCGGGTGGAAGTGCCGGCCGAGATCATCGAGCCGGCCCGACGCGCGGTCCAGCGGATGCTTGAGTTGGGTCGACGGCCGGGACATTGAGGCGGAAGGCCGGGGGAGCGGGAGCAAGGCAACGTCGTGATTTGAGGAACAGTTTGAATCGGAGGGCCCTGGGCTCAGGGCCCAGGGCCCTGCAGGTCAAGACCTCCCTCGACGGGAACTCAGCCTGGAAGCGGTTCTGGACTGGGCCCTGAGCCCAGTTGAGAAGCGGTACCGGGCAAGTGTGGAAGCTACCTCTCGGCCGTATCGTTCCGAGCAGCCTCGAACCAGCTCTTGATCTTGCTGGGCCCTGGGCCCTGGGCCCTGAGCCCTGGAGTGTGACTCGCACCGGGGTACCTGACGCCCACTGTCAGTCGCCGACACTTTGCGGCACAATCAGCGTCCTTGGCTGCGATGCGTCCCACAGCATGGCTTTGTTGCTGCGGTCACACTATCGGGCGCAGCTTTGTCACATCATTGATCGTGGGCTACGGCTGCGTAAGGTGCCGGGTCCAGGCAGGAGTCGCAGATGGCCGAACAGTTCGACATCATCGTCATCGGGAGCGGGGTCGCCGGACTGAGCGTAGCGCTGGCCGCGCGCGGCCAGCGCGTGGCGGTGGTCTCCCGCGGTGTGCTCGGTCTGGACGGTGCCAGCTGTTGGGCACAGGGTGGTCTGGCCGCGGCCATCGGACCGGGCGACTCACCGGGCCAGCACGCACTCGATACGCTCAAGGCCGGACATCGGCGCAACAACAAGGCGGCGGTTCGCTGGCTGGCCGAAAGCGCCTCCGATTCGGTGCGCTGGCTGATCGACCATGGGGTGGAATTCGACCGGGTAGGTTCGAATATCGCGCTGGGACGCGAGTCCGCCCATAGCTTCCCGCGCATCGTGCATGCTGGCGGTGACGCCACCGGGGCCGAACTGATGCGCGCGCTGCGGTCGGCAGTAGCAACCTCGAACCATGTCCACACCTTTGAATTCTGCACCGCGCGGGAGTTGATCAAGCTCGATGGCCGGGTGGTCGGCGCAGCCGTCACCGACGCCAGGGGACAGGGTACCGAACTCTATGCGCCACATGTGGTGCTGGCTACCGGCGGTCTCGGTCAGCTGTTCCTGAACACCACCAACCCGGTCGAGTCCGACGGTTCCGGATTGGCGTTGGCGCACGGCGCCGGGGCAGAGTTCATGGATCTGGAAATGGTCCAGTTCCACCCGACCGCACTGGCGCCCAGCCAGCCAGGGCAGGGCGAGCAATTGCCGTTGATCACCGAAGCGGTGCGCGGTGCCGGCGCCAGACTGGTCAACGAAATGGGTCAGCGGATCATGCTGGGACTGCATGACAACGCCGACCTGGCGCCGCGCGATGTGGTCGCGCGGGCGGTCTGGGAACAACTGGAGAACGGCCATCGGGTCTACATCGATGCCACCGTGCTTGGCGACAGCGTGCGCCAGCGCTTCCCCAGCCTGATGAAGACCTGCATTGGCCGCGGCATCGATCCGCGGCGCGATCCGATCCCGGTGGTTCCGGCTGCGCACTATCACATGGGCGGCATCAAGGTCGACCTGCACTGCATGAGTACGGTGCCGGGTCTGTACGCGGTTGGCGAAGTGGCTTGTTCGGGAGTCCACGGGGTCAACCGGCTGGCCAGCAATTCGCTGCTGGAAAGCGTGTCCTTCGGCCGTGCACTGGGTGAACGGCTGGCTCGGATGCCGCGTCGCACCACCATTCCCGCGGTTTCCCTGGGGATCTGGAACGACGCTGCGCAGCCGGCGCCGATCAGCGAGGCGATGGTCTTTGCACGGCTGCGCCAGATCATGTGGAACGCGGTCGGGGTGGTCCGCTACCAGGACGCGCTGGAAGCGGCCGAACAGCAGTTGCAACTGCTGCAGCGTCGCTGCCGGCCCGGGGCCGGGGTGCTGGAGCAGATCGGCGTCGGCCTGCTGGTCGTCCGAGCCGCCCGCGCCCGCAAGGAAAGCCTCGGTGCCCATTGCATCCGACCCGGTCGACCGCGGCTGGCCGGACAGGTCGCCGCCTGAATCAAGCGGACTGCGGCTCCCGGTGGAGCTACAATGCAACGGGTTCGTGCTGCTTTGAGCGTTCAGGTTGCTGCTGATCCGTGCGCCAAATCGCGCGTCAAGCACTGCAGGTGCAATGGTGTCGGCTTTCTCTGACCCCTCAGCCCTCTGCCCTCAGCCCTGTGTTTGTCGAGACTAGTCCCTGGTGCCCCAAGCTCCACACGCCTGTTGTCTGCTGTTGCTGTCAACGCTCAATGCCGTTCATGCGGCCGATGGGGCGGTACCGTATGCCGCCCTGCACCAGCGTTTCGCACCCACCCAGGTGCTGCAGCAGTATCCCAGCCTGCGCGCCGTGCAGCGGATCGAGTCACGCCTGGCTGACGTGCAGCCGACCGATATCCGGATCTGGATCGACGCCGCTGCGGGGCGGATCGAAGTGCCGGTTGATGCCCAGGGGCGCGCATCGTTTCCGCTGACCGAGCAGTTGCTGGCAGAGAATCCGTCGGTACGCAGCAATCAGCCGCAGGGCTCCCTGCAACTGCAGCTGAGCCTGGAAGTGCAACTGCCGGCGGCCAGTGGTATCGCCTATGCGGAAGTCTGGCAGAGCATCATCGAGGCTCAGGACGCGCTGACGCAGTTGGGCCCGGACTACGCCGACAGCGAAGTGGTGGGTATCGAGTACCGCTTCAGCGACGGTCCGATGCAGGTGACACTGAGCGGTAGGGAGATCGAACTTAGCCTGCTGGCGGACAACCAGGGTCGCGTCCTGCTGCGGCGTGACCCATTGTGGCTGGACGCCGATGTGCAGCTGCGTTTCGACGGGCAACTGGCGCAGGCCTTGCCACGCTTGCGTTGAACTGCGGCTTCGGGCTTCGCTCTCCGACTGTACAAGGGCTGAGGGTTGAGGGCCCAGGGCTCAGGGCCCAGGGCACAGTAGAGCAGGGCTCAGGGCTCAGGGCACAGTAGAGCAGGGCCCAGGAGTGGCGTCGGTGCACGTAGGATGTTGATGAGCTCAACAAACCGCATCGAACGAGTGTCCGAAGTCGTTCCATTAGTCAGTTGCGTTGGTTGGCAAGCCCGGACTTTCCGGGCTACTTTGCGCCGCATGGAAATCCATGACTGGCTCGGTACCATCGGTGTAGGCATGCTGCTGCTGGCCTACGTACTGGTCTTGCTCGACTGGCTGCCTGACCACAACTACAGCTATCTGCTGCTGAACCTGATCGGCGCCTCGATGGCCTGCACCGCGGCGGCGATGATCGGCTTCATGCCTTTCGTGATCCTGGAAGGTACATGGGCGCTGGTCTCGGGTATCGCATTGGTACGGCGCTTGTGCCGAAAACCAGCGTGAGCTTTCCTGGCTAGCTTCGGAGATCGCGACTCTGGTCCCTTTCGATGCGGTTCGCTGAGCTCACCGACATCCTACGCGCCACGCTTCAGCTCTTTCGGGCCCTGTATACGCGTGCTCTTGATCCTCCACTGGCTACTGGAACTGGCCACTGGAACTGCTCTCCCTCAGTGCGCCGCAGCGCCAACGCCTTTCGGCACGATTGCAGGCGCGGGCCGGTGGTGGCTGACGAGCGGCCGCTCGCGCAGATCGGCGGCGGACTGACCATAGGCGCGCCGAAACAGCCGGTTGAAGGTGGAGCGACTGTCGAAACCGACCGCTTCGGCGATATCGCGTACCGCCAGACTGGTCCGGACTACCAGACGGTGCGCCCTTTCCAGCCTGACCTGGACCTGGTAGTCGTGCGGACTGGCGCCGTAGACGGCCGTGTACAAGCGCAGGAAATGGGTGGGCGAGTAGTTCGCCAATTCCGCCAAGGTCGCCAGATCGGCCGGTGCCCCGCCGGGTGCATCGAGCATTGCCGCGACTCGGCTGAGCCGCGCGAGCACATCGCGCTTGTGCGCCTGGGTACGGCCGGGACAGCGCGCCAATCGAGCCTCCGCCTTCAACTGGCGCTGCCGCAGTCCATACAGGAAGCCCGCCGCAGCACCGTGGTCGTCCATGCGGCCTTCCGTTTCGAAGCGACAGCGTCGGTAAAGGGCAATCAGCGGCTGCAGCAGCGAGTCACCGGCCGGGATCGCTTCGCTGAGCAAGCGTCTGCCGTTGCTGGCGGAACTGGCACCCCGGGTCGCCAGCACGTCGTTGCCAAACATCAGGACGAAGCCCTGGGCGTTACCCTGGCAGAGCACAGTGTATTGGGCCCCGTCTTCCAGCAGCAGCGCCGAGTCCGGCGCCAGCGCCGACTGGACGCGGCCGCGCCGGACCAGCACCGTATCGCCAACCGCCAGCACCAGGCTGGTGGGCGACCAACCGCGGTGCAGTTCCGGCCCGCGACCGCTCAGTATCTGGGCGAGATTGCCGTTGCCAACGCACTCATGGAACTGCAGCGGATGGGAAAAGACGCTTCCTTCATTTTGCTTGCGCAGGGTCAGATGCATGGGCAGGCTCGTCAACTGGTTGGATGCAGCTTCCGTCAGGCCAACCGACAAGTCCTGACTGTGACCTGCGCTGGGGCAGAAAAACTGCCGACGAAGCGCCGACGTCGGTGACTTTTGCCACTTTTTCGCAAGATTTGACCCGTCTGCCCATTGCGCTCGTCGATCCTGGCTGAATCGCCGTCGCGGCGCACCGGACCGGGTATGGACCTTGTGTGGAGGCTGTTGGACACTTGAGCCGCGCCTGGAATGGATCTGGCGTCCACTGCCGTCATGGAACGTGAGTGCATGACCTACGACAACCTCGAGGCCCTGCAGGGATTGCGGCCCGCAGCCCGATTCGTACAGATCGGTACGGTCGTGGTCGACCTTGCGACCCATGCGGTCAAACGCGAGGACGAATTGCTGCGGCTGACGCCCAAGGCGGCCGAGGTCTTGAAGGTGTTGCTGCGGCATGAGGGCGAGCCAGTCGGTCGGGAGTTGCTGATCGAACAGGTATGGCGCGGTCAGTGCCCGACCGATGATGTGGTCACCAAGGCGATCGGCGAGTTGCGGCGGGTTCTCGTCCAGGGCGATACGCCGATCATCGAAACCATTCCGCGGGTTGGCTACCGCCTGCTGCCGGTGCTGAAGTGGCTGGACCAGCAGACTGGGTTGAGCTGGCTGGAGCAGGCGGAGCTGACTACTGGCGGCGATGCCGCAACGGTCAATCCCGCCGCGCCGACCTCCCGGTTGCGCCGGTTGAGTGGCATCCGGACCCTGCTCGTTGTCTTGACCTTACTGGCGCTGGTACTGATCGGGGTGCGCCTGGTTGGTCGCGATGCTTCGGTCGTGAGCAGCGTGAACGATGACCACGAGGCAGCGGCCGCCTTGCGGCAACAACTGGCGCTGGCCATGGCCGGTCATCTCAGTGTTGCGGTGCGGCCCTTCGCGGCTGGGGCGCTGAGCGAGTACCTGCCGTCCATTTCCCCGGACGGGCAGCTGGTGGTCTTCGGCGAATGGCCGGCACCGGAAGGCGTGGGCAGCCGCCTGATGATCCGCGCGGTCGGTGCCGAGAGCGCCCGACCGCTGATCCCGGAGCAGGGCGTGCGCTCGGAAACCGCGCCCAAGTGGTCGCCGGATGGACAGACATTGATTTATCAGCGCATCGACGAGAACGGCTGTCAGTTGCGTTGGTTTGCACCGTTCAGCGGCGATCATCGTGAAGTCACAAGCTGCGATACAGGCTTCATCGACTGGATCGACTTCACCCCGGACGGCAGCGGGCTATTGCTGTCGCGCCCTGTTCGCGCTGGTGAGGCGCCGCGTCTGCGCATCCTTGATTTGGCCAGCGGACAATGGCGCGATCTGGACTATCAGCGGCAGGCGCAGGATGCGGACGTACAGGGGGTGTATTCGCCGGATGGTCGCTGGTTGGTGTTCCGACGCGGCGCGGTGCCCATCAGTGATCTGTATCTGATGCCGGCCGACGGCGGTCCGGTTCGCCGCCTGACCGAATTGCGATCGACCATGCGTGGCGTGGACTGGATGCCGGACAGCCGCCATCTGATCTACGGTTCCAGTCATGGCGGTCAGATGGGCTTGTGGCTGCTCGACAGCCTGACCGGTCAGAGCAGCCCCCTGGGTGCCTACGGCGCGGCCTTCCCGCAAGTGGCCGCGCAGGCCGGAGTGCTGGTTTATCAGCAGCAGTTGCAACCGCACAATCTGGTCCGGATCGAACTGGAAGAGGATCGCGCCTCTCTTCAGCCACTGTTCCTGTCCGCCCGTGCCGATGGCTATCCCAGCCTGTCTCCGGATGGCCGGCAGCTGGCATTCGTTTCCAATCGTGCCGGACGCAACGAGATCATGCTCGGTGATCTGACCAGCAACGATGTGGTCAGCCTGACCCGGACCCGCGATGGCGATGTCGGCGGTCCGGCATGGTCGCCCGATGGCCGCAGCCTGTTGTACACCCAGGCACTGAGCGGCGGCGCCCGGCTGATCGAACTGGAAGTCGCCAGTCGGCGAATACAGACCATCGAGCTCGATGTGCTGGATCCACGCAACGGCCGCTACTCCAGCGATGGTCGGAGCCTTTATTTCGATGCCGAAGTGGAAGGATTGCGCCAGATCTTCCGGGCCGATCGCAGCGGTGGGCAGGTTGAGCAACTCACTGTCGATGGCGGCATGCGGCCGATTCCGAGTCCGGATGGACGTCAGCTCTATTTTCTCGGGATGGGCTTCAACCTGCAGCGCATCGACCTGCCGAGTGGACGACCGGTGGCGCTGCACGGTGCCATCGGCTTCGGCAGTCAGTTCGCCTGGGAGGTGGATGAACGCGGCGTCCACGCCCTCCGTTCCACGTCAACCGGGAGCAATGGCTGGGGCTTGCAGATCTGGCCGAGCGGGACCGACCCGGCCTCGCCGCCGGAGCAACGTGCGATCCGGATCGAGGGTGAACTGGCGGCCAGTCTGCTTGGCCTGAGTATCGGACCGGATGGCGCCTACTACACGACCGCCGAGCTGAACACCGACGTCGACGTGATGTACGTCGGCGGCCTGGACCGGTTGCTCCCGAGCGAGGCGG
>DAIMJK010000086.1:0-1781 GCA_036722245.1 Lysobacterales bacterium | reverse complement strand
GAAAGCGCCCCGAATCAAGGGTAAGCCGGCTGCGGTGAAGAAGCGCCGTGGCCTGCTCGTGCGCCTGCTCCGATGGGTGTTCTGGACGATCCTGTCCGCGGCCGCGCTTAGTGTGCTGCTGGTCGCCATGCTGCGCTGGGTCGATCCGCCCGGCAGCATGGTCATGTTGCAGCGCTGGATCGAGGCCGGTGACGACAGCGACTACCGCCAGCAGCACCGCTGGTGCAGCAGCGAACAACTGGGAGTGGAACTGCCACGGGCGGTGATTGCGGCCGAGGATCAGCGCTTCGTCAATCATCACGGCTTCGACCTGGTCGAGCTCAAGCGCGCGCTGCAGGAGGCCAGCGACGGCGGTCGGCTGCGCGGTGCCAGCACGATCAGTCAGCAAGTCGCCAAGAACCTGTTCCTGACCACCCACCGCAGCTATCTGCGCAAGGCGCTGGAAGCGTGGTTCACGCTGTGGCAGGAGTTGCTCTGGAGCAAGCAGCGGATCCTCGAGATGCACCTGAACATTGCCGAGTGGGGCCCCGGCATCTTTGGGGCCTGCGCCGCCGCCGAACACTATTTCGGCCGACCGCCAAGCACGCTCAGCGCCCACCAGGCCGCCCTGATGGCCGCCACCCTGCCCGCCCCATTGGAGCGCTCACCGGCCGACCCAGGCGACTACACCCGCCAGCGTGCCGCGTGGATACTGGAGCAGATGCCGAGGGTGGAGGTGCCCTAAGTGCAGGGCTGAGGGCTGAGGGGTCAGACGAGCAAGGGGAAGGGCCCAGGGCTCAGGGCCCAGGGCCCAGAAGAGCAGGGTCCAGGGCTCAGGGCCCAGGGCCCAGAAGAGCAGGGCTCAGGGCCCAGGGCTCAGGGCCCAGAAGAGCAGGGTCCAGGGCTCAGAAGAGCCGGAAGATGAGCGCCAAGGGCGCGGAAGTGCCGGGTCGATCGAGGGCTCAGAAAGACGCGGCAGCAGGCTGCGCCCTTGCTCTTCCTGGGCCCTGGGCCCTGAGCCCTGGCCCCTCGCAGCAATGGGCCCTCGCACCCATCGGTCGCCCGAACCCTCAAAATGCGCCCACCACCCCCTCCGTCAACCGCGCCAACGCCCCACCGATCACAATGGCCGCAAGCACGTCGCTGGGGTAGTGCAGGCCCAGGATCACGCGCGACAGGGCGACGCTGAAGGCGAAGGGGACCAGTACCCAGGCCAGGATCGGGAAGGCGGTCACCGCGATCAGACAAAAGCCGACTGCGTGCAGGGTGTGGCCGGATGGAAAGCTGAATTCGTCCAGCGGGGCCACCCGGGCGACGATGGATTGCTCGCGATGGAGCGGTCGCGGGCGCCGGCTCCAGCGCTTCAGGGCGCCGTACAGGACCAGTGAAATGAGTCCGAAGATGGCCAGCTTCAGGCTGGTCCAGGCGCCTTCCCAGCCGTACAGCAAGGGCAGCAGGGCGATCAATGCATACCAGAACACGCCATCACCGAGTCGGCTGACGACGGCGAAATAGCGCCACAGCCAACGGCCGTGGGCAAGTCGGTTGGCCGACAGGCACCAGGCCAGGTCTCGTTGCTGCAACTTGCCCAGACTCGCTTGCCAGTTCGGACGCATCTGGTCGATCTCCTTCAGGCGGGCAGACTGCGGGGCGGTGCGCTCGGGCGGTCGCCGAGTTGCTGCAGTTGGGCGACAAAGCGTGCGGCCACACCGGCCAGACTATGGCCCTGCATCAACGCATGACCGCGATGACCAGCCCGTTGCCGCAATGCCTCATCGCCAGCCATGGCCAACGCGGCATCG
>DAIMJK010000085.1:0-12051 GCA_036722245.1 Lysobacterales bacterium | reverse complement strand
GGCTCGCTAACTCTTCGCACAAAGTGCTAAGAGTTAACTGCTTAGTGACTAAAACGGCCCCATTCCAGCCCCACGCCCTCATCCACGTACCGCACCCACGACTGCGACGAACCCCAAACCAGACGCAAAAAAAAGCGGAGCGCTCCATCCGTGGAGACGCACCGCTGGTATTGCTTACCCTCGTACCTGCTGGCAATGCTGCGCTGCAGCCGCCATCGGCAATCGGGTTAGAACCGACCGGCGCAGCTGACGCTGGTGCCGGTCGGTGCGGGCTACGCGGAAACCGAAGGGGAGGGACAGTCGCCGCGCGTCGCCCGCAACTTACTTGGCAGCCGCTGCGCGCGGAGCCTTGGTCTTGACCGTACCGTTGACGCTCTCGAGGTTGGCCTTGGCCAGATCACCCAGCGCTTCGTTGGTCTTGACCACGATGCCGAGGATTTCCTGATTGGCGGCGTACAACTTCTCGCCGGAATCCTTGGCCATCGACAGGCTCTTGGGCCAAAGGGTCTTGAGCGCTTCCGGATCACGCGCTTCGGTGGCCAGACCAAACAACTCGTTGGTGGCGTTGACGCGATCTTCGATGGTCTTGAGCTGCACGTCGATGACCTTCTCGAGGCCTTCGGCGGCGATGCCGTTGATCTTCAGCATGGCTTCGGCAGCCTGCTTGCCAAAGGAGAGGAACTGGTGGCTGACTTGCTCGAACATGATGATGACTCCTGATACGACCTGTGTTGCGGTGCAGCATAGCGGCAAAAATGGTGCAGTGCAACATGAAGCATCCGGCGGCGCATCGAAGGTTCAGGTACCGGCAAGGTTTGGGGTTGGTTCACCCACACTGCCCGCAGGATGATTGGCTGGTTGAAATCGGCGTCGGCACCCGCATCCGCGCCGGTGTCTGGACACCGAAGACATCGAAGGCAATGGGCCTGGCGTACTCGACCGGACTGGTATCGCATCCCCGACGCGCCGTCTCTCCTCTATGGACTCGCCCGCGATGTCATGGCAACCTATGCGGCTCTGCTAGAGGCTATGTAGCTCAGCCGGTTAGAGCACAGCACTCATAATGCTGGGGTCGGTGGTTCGAGTCCACCCATAGCCACCAACACGCTTTCTCTAGGGTTTGCACCGACTTCTCGGTTCACGTTCCTGGTACCCGAGTGCAAATCGAAGACACACCAACCTTTCACCCATTCGTCGACGCGCCCGCCAGCGCGAACTAGACCGAAGCGTAGACCCCGGCAGCACGCGCGCCGGGAACCGCGCTACTGCGACCTCCGATTGCGCGCCTCTGGGAGGCCGGTTCCTTCCGCCCGCCAAGCAGCGATTTGCGTCCCGCAACAGCCAGCACGAGGCGGCCGGCGCTCTTGGGTCGTTCGCCGCAAGCTGAAGGTCACGTGTCTTGGTGAAAGGTAGCTGTCTGTTGCAACTTAGAGATATATATCAAATAATGGACAATCTCTGAATTATTTTGATAAATAAGGCAAGATGCAAACCGTCTCGGAACTGGGTGAAGCAGTAGCGGCGCGACGACGTGCCCTTGGCTTGAAGCAAGGGGCCGTCGCCGTCCGCGCGGGCGTTTCGCAGGAGTCCCTGTCCCGATTCGAGCGCGGGAAGCTGGCCGAGTTCGGCTCGCGCAAGCTCCTCGCCGTGCTGGCCGCGCTCGGCGTGGAGCTCACGTTTGTCGAAATGGGCAGGTCCGGGTCGTTGGACGAGCTACGCCGTGAGCGCGGGGGCGCTGCATGAGCCTAACGGTCCATGTGCTCGGCCGCGAAGTCGCCACGCTGGAAGCGCGAGGCGACTTCAAGAGTTTGATGACGTATCACGACGGCGTGGCGGTTGACGATTTCGTCTCTCTGACCATGCACGTACGGCCGGAGCCCTACATCTGGGACGATGTCCTGCACCCGGTGTTCCAGATGAACCTGCCCGAGGGCTACCTGTTGCAGGTGCTGCAGGAACAGTTCGGCCCCATCATCGGCGCCAGCCCGATGGCGCTCCTGTCAGTCATCGGCCGAAACATGATCGGACGCGTCCAGGTGGCACCGGCGGGAGCAAGCCTGGAGGAGGCTGCACAGCCCGTGGACGTCGCTGGCCTGTTGCAGGGCGACAACTCCGAAGAGGCCTTCGCCGAATTGGTCCGCCAGTATGCGACCAGTGGCGTATCGGGAGTGGTACCGAAGTTCCTTGACAGCGATACCGGAAAGATCGGCGCTGGACCGCATACGAAGAGCACGCTGTTCACCCGCAGACACATCATCAAGGGCTCATCCCGACTCCTGCCGTTTGTATCCATGAATGAGCACCTTTGCATGCAGGTGACCCGCCGGGTGATGCCTGCCGCCGTGACCGAAGTGTCCCGGGACGGTCAGGCCCTTGTCGTTCACCGCTTCGACGTGGACGAGAACTGCGCCCGTCACTGGGGCATGGAAGACTTCTGCGCCTTGCTCGGCCTGCGGCCAGCGGCCAAGTACGAAACCACCTGGGAGCGGATCGCCAAGGCGGTTCGCGACCACGTGCCGGTAGCCAGTCGACCGGACGTCTTCCGCGGGATGGCGACGCTGCTGCTACTGACCTACGCCCTGCGCAATGCTGACTGCCACGCCAAGAACGTCGCCCTGCGCTATACCCGCCGCGACGACGTCCATTTGGCGCCTGCCTACGACATGATCACTACCGCTGCCTATCCGGACTACGCTAGCAATCCCCCGGGGATCGCGTTCATGGGCAGGAAAACCTGGACGCCGGGCAGGAACCTGCAGACCTTTCTGACCGCCACGTTCGGGCTTCCGGCACGTGTACAGAGCGACATCGTCGACCGGATAGCAACGGCAATGGCCGAGGTCGGGCCACAGGTACGCGAAGCGATGGACGAGCATCCAGGCTTCGTGGAGATCGGCAAACGCATGCTGCTTGCCTGGCAGGAGGGAATCGTCGGTCTGCGGGACAAGCGCATCTATGCCATGGGCCACGCTGAACTCGGCGCCGCATTCACCGACTTCTCAAATCCCAAGCCAGTCAGGAAGGAGCGCCGGGGGCTCGGCCGCTCCGAATTGCTGGGCAAGCACTGAAGGAGTCCAGGCCCCCTGCGTTTGGTCACCGAGTCTCGTACCGAATCGCGTCAGCGCATACACTAGGGCCCTGACCGCCTCGGAGACCGCCTTGTCACTGAACGACCGTCCGTCTGCAACTGGGGCGCAGGCATCCCATCCCACGCTGCTGTTGACGATTGGGGATACTGCGGCCCAGCCGGGCTGGCAGGTCGCCGACCATAGTGCGACCGGCTTGTTTCTGACCCGGGTCGATCCGGTTCCGGCGGCGGTCCATGCGGTGGGCAGCGAGCTGCTCCTGGCCTGGACTGACAGCGACGGCGTGTTGTTGCTGGAGGGGCGCGGCCAGGTTGTGTACTCCAGTGGCAGCGGCATGCGGGTGGGGCTGACGCAACCCTTGCCGGAGCTGGAACGAATGCTGGCGTCGCAGCAACGTGGCACGGCGCAGAAGGCGCAGGCCCCCTCCAAGGTGGTCGCAACATTACCGGGTCGCATCATCGCCTTGTTGCGGCAGCATCTGGGGCGTGGTCTGGACCAGTTGCTGGAACGGGCCGACCAGCAATTGGCGCGTGACTCGGACCGCTCGATATTTGGTGATGGCCCGCTTTCTGTGCGGTTGGCCAGAGACCGGCTGCGGGAATGCGCGGCGGGCCTGCAGAGCAGTTTCCTGGATGATCTGTGTGAGCCCTTGCTGCCTGGCAGCAGCGTCGTTGAGCGTAGCTCGCACGCACCCACCAGCCTGGAACTGGTTGATGACGAAGAGTTGGAGCTGTGGCTGATCCGTTCCGAGGCCGCCGCTCAGCTTGAGCGCGCCACCAGTGCGTCGCTGGCAGAGCTCAAACCCCGTCTGGCCAGCCTGGCCGAACTTCTGCCTGGCCTGAGCACCGAACTGCTGCTGCCGGAGAATATCCTCAATGGCCTGATCCGAGCCTTCGGCAGGGTCAAGCTCGATTACTCCCTGCGCCATTTCCTGATGCACTTCTGCGGCGATGCGATGCTGCTGCAGTTGACCACGCTGTATCCGGCCATGTTGGAAAAGTTGCGCGCCGCCGATGTGGGGCCGAGCACGGTGGTGCCGCTACGGCCGCCAGAGCGTTCGCCTGCGCCACAGATCGTTGCTGCAGACAGGGTTCCTGTCCCGACGGTTGCGCCCGCTGGCTCGGGCTGGGCTCCCAAGCGCTCACCCGCGCAGACCCGTAACGCGCTGGCAACAACACACCAGATATTTGCGCTGACCCGCACACCGACGCCGACCGATCCGAATGCGACGGCGGTGGGCAATGATTTGTTGTTGCAGGCGCTGCAGCAGCTGACCAGCCCCGAAAACACTGCACCGACCACCGCAGGTGACTTCGCACTTGCGGTGCAGGCTATGGCAGCGGAGCTGGCTGGCGCCGCATCGATTGCGCTGGCGCCGGAGCAGACCGAAGCGGTCATGCTGCTGTCCCGACTGTATGAGGCGCTGACCGGCGATCCGCTGCTGCCCACCAGCTTCCGCCACTGGATACATCAGCTGCTGCCGGCACTGCTGGGTACCCAGCTCAGCGAGGGTGATCTGGCCGAAAACGGCGACTGGATCCGCCAGCTGTTTGCCTTGCTGGAATTCGGCTCGGTACTGTGTGACAGCCGCAATGATGCCGCCAGCCGCCAGCTGGGCGAACGCATCGAGGCACTGGTGATACCGCTGGCGCAGCATGCGAGTCTGGATCTCGCGCAGTTGCAGGCATGCTGCCACAACCTCGACCAGCTGCTGCAGCGTCATCGCCGGGCTGGCGCGGCGGTCGAGGACCGAGTCGTCGAGGCCTGCGAGGGGCAGCAGCGGCTGGAGGATGCGCGGCGAGCAGCCAACAAGGAGCTGGGTCTGTTGTTCGGCGGGCGTCAGGTACCGGTGGCGCTGGCGGAACTGCTGGATGAATCGATTCGGCCGCGCCTGGTGCTCGCCCAGCTGCGCCAGGACCGGGGCGAATGGGACAGTCAGACGCGCTTGCTGCACGAACTCGCCACCGCATGCCGTGCGGCCCAGGCTGGCGAGAATGTGGCCGCTGTTGATGCTCTGCTCGACAGCCTGCGCGAGGCGTTGAGCGATCTGAACAGCCCCGGCAACCGGCAGGATGAGTTGCTGACTGCGGTGGCCGCGAGTCTGACCGACCATTCCGGGTCCTGGATCGACTACCGTACTGAATCGAGTTTGACCGACATGGTCGCCGCCCGAGATCCGGCCGAGCAGGCCAGTCTGCCGCTGGAGTTGCTCCGGCCGGGCGACTGGATGGCTTTCGCCGCCGAGCAGTCCGAACCCCGTCTGCTCAAGCTCGCATGGCATGCACCTGACTACTCGCGCTTCGTGTTCGTCAACCAGCTCGGTCACAAGACGGAGGATCTCACCCGAGCCGAATTGCGTCAGCAGTTGCAGTCGAAGCAGGCCCAGATTCTTGACGAAGGCAATGCCAGCATCATCGAGCGGGCCTGGCGCAAGATGCTCGAAGGCCTGCACAACGAACTGGCCGAGCAGGCCACGCATGATTCATTGACTGGTTTGCTGAACCGAAAGGAGTTCGACCGCCGGCTGTTGACCGCGCTGGCCGGACCGCAAAGGCAGGATCTGGCCGTGCTGTGGGTCGGTGTCGATCATCTGCGCATGCTCAACCAGACCCACGGTATGGCCGCCGGAGATGAGGCACTGAAGGCGGTGGCGCAGAACCTGCGCCGCTTCGTGGTCGAGCGCAGTGCGCACACCGCGCGCATCGCCGGTGACGAGTTTACTCTGCTGCTGGAAGGGGCCAACGAGGAGCGCGCGATGGCCGTCGCGCGCAATCTCAGCCGCGAGATCGCCGAGCGCGAACTGCATTGGGAGGGTCAACCCTACCGTCTGTCAGTGAGCATCGGGGTGGTCATGGCGTCGGCCGACGGAGTCGATCCGGAGGCTCTCCTGCAGGACGCCGAGCGCGCCTACAGGCTGGCGCGGGAGGACGGTGGGGGCAAGATCTATCGCCATCAGGCCGATGACGAGCGAATGACGAAGTTGCGCCAGACCGCGAGCTGGGTCAATCGAGTCGAGCAGGCGCTGGAGCACGGTCGGCTGGTGCTCTACGGGCAGCCGGCGCTGTCCTTGAGCGCGGCCGCATGCGCTGGCCCGGACTACATGGAAGTGCTGCTGCGAATGGAGGCCGATGATGGCCTGCACACGCCGGAGCAATTTCTGCTCGCCGCCGAGCGCTATGGCCAGATCGCCGCAGTCGATCGCTTTGTCCTCGATCAGTTGATCCGCCAGCTGGCCAGCTTCCCCACCCGGACGCCGCTGCTGATCGCCTTCAACCTGTCAGCCCGCAATTTGGTCGACCATGACTTCGTCAGCGAGATGATCGCCAGGTTGCGCCAGCAAAGCTTCCCTTGCGAGCGCCTGTGTGTGGAATTGACCGAGACCGCCGCGATTGCCCAGTTGGCGCAGGCACGTCGCGGCATGGCGCGTCTGCGGGAACTGGGTCTGGCCCTGGTGCTGGATGATTTCGGGTCTGGCTATTCGTCCTATCAATACTTGAAGCATCTGCCGGTGGACGTGGTCAAGGTCGACGGTGCCTTCATTCGCGACATCACCCGCGCGCCGGAGGATCTGGCGCTGGCCCGCTCGATCAATGAGATTGCCCATCTGCTGGGCAAACGGACAGTGGCCGAACATGTCGAGGACGAGGCCACGCTGGAACTGGTACGCGAGATCGGCTTCGACTACGCGCAAGGCTTCTACATCCGCAAGCCCGAGCCGCTGCAGGGATTGCTGGACGCGGCCGCGAGCTGAGTCCCAAGCACCGCGGGTCTGCTCATGGTTCCGTCGAGCCGTATCAACCTCAAGTGCGCATGCCGGCAGCGTTTCGCGCCAGTTCTGAAGGCCTCTCGGGCGCTTTGGTTGCGCTATTCATGCCGGTGCGAAGGGTATCGCCGGGCCAGGGGTCAGGAGCCACGACAAGGCGGTATGGATCAAAACCGATCATTCAACCGCCAGTCGTAGTCGCTGTAGCGCAGCCGCCAATCCTTAGCGCCCGACATTCCGCTCGGGAGATCCAGCGGCTCGGCATAGCGGATCAGAAACGCCGATACGCTGTTTGTGTCCCGCCAGCCGCGCTCGAAGTCGCTCAGGTACCAGTCGAAAATCCTTGAGACTCGCAATGTGCGGCCATCTGGCTCCAGCCGGTTGCGGCTGCGGTCGGCCAGGAAGCGCCGGGTCTGGTCTTCCAGTTGCTGCTCCAGCCGTGTCGCTTCATAGGCTTCCGGACGCAGGGCCGGGCAGCCGATCGAGGCGCAGTTGACGGCGAAGTGGATACGCGGGTCGGGGTAGCCCTCGTCGCGCCGGAGCAGTTCATGTTCAACCTCGTCCAGACTGCGACGGGCGCCGAGCAGGTCGAAGAAGCGCTCCTTCCACGGCGAGCGAAATAAGGAGCCCAGATCCTTGATCGAAGTCGGGCGCGACTCGGCGCGCAATATGAGTTCGATCGTGTAGGCGTTGTAGGCGTTGAGCAGGAAGGCGATGCGCTCGGACTGTGGCCAGTCGGCATATGCGCTGGACGACAGTGCCGAGAGGCTCTCCAGATAGGCCTGCAGTTGCGCGCGGTCGCGCTCGAAGCCGTCGTAATCGACCCGACTGGCAGTCCCATCGGCGTTCCATTCGACGTGGCTGCCGAGTAGCAAGCTCCAGCGCCCATGGGACAGCTCGGTGGATGCCGGGCTCAGATGGCTCCAGCTTAGCAGCAGACCTGCGGCCCAGAGTTTGGCGTGATGCGCGACGGTCATGGTGGTCCGTCTGGTGGAGACGCGCCCAGTATGCCAAAGCGCGGGCGAGTGCGACGTGTGGCTGGCGGCTCAGGCCACCTTGGGCCAGTGTGCCTGCAGCAGCGGGTCGGTGTCTGGCTGGCGTGGCTGGCACAGCACGCCGACGCGGTAGGGCTGGAACAGATGGCCCAGACCTTCCGAGATCAGTCGTTCGATCTCGTCGTCGCTGAGCGCAACGAACTCCTGCTGGCGTTGTACTGGGCGCATGGACCGGACCTCACGATCGCCTCGTCGGCATTAATCACAGCACGATGGAGCGGATGCGCGCGGGCACTGCGCGGGCAGTTTCAGGGCAATTTTGCAAAAAAAAGCGGCGGGCACAATGCCCGCCGCTCAAGCTGTCACTTGGCTATACGACTTAGAACTTGAAGCTGACGCTGGAGAAGATGAACCGACCCAGCTGATCGTAACCACCCAGGGTATTGGCATTGTTCGCCAGGTCGGCGCCAACCAAAGGCGGCGACTTGTCGAGAATGTTGTTGATACCCAGTGTCATTTCCAGAGTGTCGGTGAAGGCCACAGTGCCTGACAGGTCAAAGAAGTTGTAGCTTCCCACCTGACCACCGTTGCCCACGAGAATCAGGTCCGTATCGAGCGGATCGCCCTGATTGTCGACATAGTCGACGCTGCCGAAGTACCGCCACCGCAGGTTGGCCGAGTACCTGTCCCTGGCATAACGCAGGCTCGCGATGCTGCGGAACTCCTGGAAAGCGCCGCAAGACTCGTTGACCTTGCCAGCGCAATCGAAGATGGCGTCTTCCAGGAAGCCGTTCAGCGGATCCTGTTCGTACTCCAACACGTAGTTGCCCTGGAACGAAGCAGCAAAGTTGCCGCCGAGGGCCTCAAAGCTGTAGGTCGCGCCAAAATCAAAACCGCGGGTCTTCACCTTGCCGAAGTTGTTGGTGAGATTCACGACGAACGCGTCATCGCTCAACCACAGATCACCCGAGCCAGGATTGCGTCGGATGAGGCTGCAGAGGAAGTCGTCTCCGGTCTGGCCGCAGAACTCCAGGATGGTGGGAGCGCCGATACCGGTGATCGTGTCCTCGATACGGATATCGTAGTAATCCGCGGTGAGGACCAGATTGCTGACCGGCTGGACCACCACACCGAGAGTGTAGGTGTCCGCAACCTCGGGGTTCAGATTGGGGTTACCGCCGATGAACTGGTTGTTCTGGCTTGCCGGATTCTGGAGGATGGTGCCGTACTGTCCCGGAAGCACGCCAGTGTTGGCGCACTGTGCGGGAGTGAACCTCGGCTCGGTACCCGCGCATGGATCGGTGCCGCCGAACAACGCGACTCGCTGTTGTGCGAAGAGGTTGTTGACCGTCGGGCCACGAATGGCTCGGTTGTATCCGCCGCGAACCTTCACATAGTCGGTGGAGAGTCCGAAGCCGAGCTTGTAGGTGTTCGCGCTGCCCGACGCTTCATAGTCGGAAAGACGATAACCCAGATCCAGTGCGAAATCCTTGATGAGACCGTCGCCAACGTAGATCGGCAGCGCTGCCTCGAGGAACAGATCCTTCACCTTGGTTTCGCCGGTGACGGGGGTTGCCGGCGCGCCCTGACCGGTGAAACCTCCGGAGGCGCTGATCTCGTCAGAGGCGAACTGGAACTGCTCTCGACGGGTCTCGACGCCGGCTACCATCTGGATGGTCTGGCCATCGGCGGATGGGAAGGCGATCTGCGTGTCACCGGTAACGTAGGCGTTGAATACCGTCATCTCGGTACTGGTCTTGTCGAAGCTGCGACCGCCGAGCAAACCTGCCGACTCCGGGGTCACGCCGCCAGGAACGAATACCCGATAAGGGATGCATCCGACGAAGGAGCCCGCGGGGCAACCTCGAACTGCGTCGTTCAGACGAGTGCGGACGAAGTCATTGATACCTTGTGTGTCGTTGTTCGCGCGGCCATACACCACGGACGCATCGTAGGACCAGTTGTCGCTGATGTCGCCCCTGGTACCGAACACAAAGCGGTAGGTCGTGTCTTCGGTCTGGAAGTTTCGCGGACCGCCTTCGATGTTTCGCTTCAGGATCTGGACACGAACCGGCAGGGTGGGGTCCAGACCGAGATCAGCACAAGCTGAGCCGATCAGCGGGTCGTCGCAGCTCAGCCCGGAGAGCAACAAGCCGAAGGTGCCGGACTCGGCCACCTGAACCGCGTCCTTGCGGCTTACCATCATGGTCTCGAGATAGGGCCGGAAGTGCTCGTTGATTTCGTAGCTGACGGAACTGCCGAACGTATACCGCTCGTCGGGACGTTGATAGTAGTTCAGCGGCGCATAGTTGTATGGCGTTCCGAAGCCCGGGGCGTAGCTGCCGTCCGGGTTCAAGTTTCCAAGCCGAGTGGAGCCGGGGCGCGGAGCAGTGGAGCCCGGGTTGGTATTGGCAAACACGAAGTTGCCAGCGGCATTGGTGGCGCTGCCGCCGCAACCATCGCCTTCAGCAAACAGGCTGCAAGAGGCGTAGTCACGCTGGGCGTGAAACAGCTCATCATTCTGGCGATAGGTGAGGTACGCCATGGCGTGACCCGCGCCATCAGCGAAGCGACCACCCAAGGCGATGTCAAGAGACCGGGAGGCGCCATCGAAGCCTGAATCGCCGTCTTCGAAGACAAAGCCAGCCTCACGTTGCAGGCCCTGCATGTACTCGTCGCGGTTGTCGTGCTGGAATGCCGAGTAGCCTGCGGTGATGCTGACACCCTCAAACTCCGTATCCAGCACGAAGTTGACGACGCCCGCCACCGCGTCCGCACCATAGACCGCCGAGGCACCACCGGTCAGCAGGTCGACGCGACTAACCAGTGCAGCAGGAATGATACTCAGATCGCGAGCCTCTCCCGTCGGCCCGGGAGGCAGACGCTGACCGTTGACCAGCGTCAGGGTACGGTTGGCGCCCAAGCGTCTCAGGTTGGCGGTCGCGTAACCAGTGGCCCCGTTGTTGTTCAGTGAGTCGAACGTCGGAGCGAGCTGCGGGTACTGATTGACAAGGTCTTCAACCTTGGTAGCACCTGCGAACTGGAACTCTTCGCGCTGGATTTCGGTGACGGGTGAGGAGGCGGTGACGGCCTGGCTCTGGATGCGGGAACCGGTGACCTGGACTGCAGTGAGCACTTCCACGTCGTCGTCGTCGGTCTGCGCAAACGCCGGCGCGGCAACCAGCGTAAGGCTGCCGGCCAGAAGCGCGAAGCGGATCGCGCCTGACAACTCGTTGTATTTAGTCATGTTTTGACCCCAATGGTGCCATGGATTAGTCGTTGAGCTGATGCTCAGTTTGGTGACCGCCGCCCTCTCCGAGGCTACGCGGCTCGCCGGAGTCTAACGCAATTTTTACATAGCGCCAATGCGCCGTCCTTGTAGCGGTCTCGCTGCAAACGCAATGCGTGCGGCGATCTGGAGTCTTTCAAACCGGGCTGGGCACGGCCACGCGCCCTTCAGTGGACCACAAAGCGAAGCGCACGTGGCGGTCGGCTATGCTGCGCTTCCTTCGCGACGCCGGACCGCCGAATGCAGCGCCTGGACCAACTACGCTCGATCCCCCTGTTCGTTTTGATTGAGGTGGCCGAGCAGGCCTGGTCGCACGAGGCACTGGAGCGCTTGCGCACGCCTTTGTCACGACCGGGTGCGGAAGAAGTGGGAATGCTGGTAGCGCATGATCTGGCCCGCATTGTGCCTGCGGTCCGTGAGGCCGGGGTGTGCTTTCTGGGGGCCAGTTTCGAGGCTGCCGAACTACTGCAGCCCGGACTGCCTGTGCACAGCTTGCTCGGCGAGCAATATCGCTTGAGTCTGGCCGGTGACGGCTTCCAGAGTCGCTTGCTGTTCCTGGGCGCGCTCGCCGGGGTTTTGCCGGATGGTCGGCTGCATCCGGACGCGCGCCGCGCGCCATCGCCGTTGCGACTGCTGCCCTTGAGCCTGATCGTCGATCCGCAGGATCTGGCCCGGATCGACGCCAACGTGGAAGGCTCCCTGCTTGAAAGTGGCGAGTGCGCACCGCCGGTGGCTACCGCACTGGCCAGCTGGTTCGGGGTGGCGATCGCCCATGCGCGCTACCTGACTCGGCTCGATTTGCTGGCCCTGCTGCGGGCGCAGTATGACCAGGCCGGCCTGGGCTTGCTGGCCGAATTGCTGGAGCTCAGTCAGCTCAGCCCGGACCGACCGACGTGTCTGGCCGATCCCAGCGGCTTG
>DAIMJK010000084.1:0-12055 GCA_036722245.1 Lysobacterales bacterium | reverse complement strand
CCAGCAGCAAGAGCTCGAGCAGCGGCGGGGGCGGCAGTTCGTCCGGCGGCGGCGGCGGAGGGCGCGGGGGCGGCGGCTGGTGATCAGGCTGCTGCGGACGGACCAGCCAGATCGGCGCGCAAACGCGCCTCCTCGGCCCGGCCATACAAGCGCACCAGGAATTGCACATTGAGTCCGAAATAGGCCAGCCCGGGCAGTGCGTAGGCCAGTTCGGAGGCACCCGCGCGCAGCCCGGTTGCCAGCGCGAAGGACAGCAGGGCAAAGACCGGCAGCGTGCAGCCGGCCAACAGGACGCGCTTGAGTGCCAGCCGCTCCAGTGCATCGAGTCCAATCGTATCGCGCAGTTGCCAGGCACGCAGGTTCAGCGCCACGCCCACAAGGCCCATCGAGGCGAAGGCCACGGCATAGACCTGATACATGAACTGCAGGTCGGCCAACTCGCCGATGGCGTAATCGCTGGGTAGCCAGCCGCCGCTGAGCCACCCGAACATGGCACTGAACAGGGCCTTCAACGGGTAGATGTAGACCATTGCCAGAAACACGTAGACCAGGCTGAAAAACACCGACCAGCCATCGTCCAGGCCAAAGCGCCGGCTCCAGCGATTGTGGTCCCACCAGAACATCGCCAAGACCGCGAAGCTCGCGGCAAAGGCCGGCACGCCCTTCAAGGCATCGATCAGCTCGGCCCGATTCTCCGGAATCTGGTCGATCGAGATCACCAGCATCGTCAGCGCGAAGGCGAAGGCGGCATCGACAAAGGCTTCCAGCCGGGTCACCTGTGCGCCCCGATCGACGAAGCCATCCGGATGACGCGCCGCGAGGTTCATTCACCCATACCGAGTGGATCGGGGTCCTCTGGCGCGATCTCCGGCGGCGGACCCTCGTCGATGATCTGTGGCTGCAGCGCCGCCAGTCGCGCCAGCAGGCGATTTTGGGTAGGCCAGGCCAGGCCGACCCGATCCATCGCGATCTGGGTGTCCTCGACGAACCAGTTGAACTCGGCCCGGCTGATGCGCATGCCGCTGTGCGCGGTAACCATGTCCAGTCCCTCGTAACGGCAGGGGCCGTCGGCCAGCTCGCAGATCTGGATTGCCAGTTGCTCGCGCAGACGCTGGGTGTCGGCCTGCACGAACAGATCACCGAAACGCGGATCGGCGTGTGCCTCCTCCACCACCGCGGCGACCAGCGTTTCGATGCCCTGCATGCCACCGAGGGCCTCGTACAGCGTGGGCGAGCTGCGGGTGCCCAGACTGCAGCCGGCGAGCAGGCTCAGGAGCATGGCGGTGAGCAGCCTGCTCATCGCCCCTGCACCGTCAGATACCAGCCGCGCTGCCCTTCCACCCCGCCGATCTCGCCCAGGTCCAGCCAGGCCAGCGCCAGCTGCCAGCGCTTGGTCGGAAACCAGGCCACAAAGACGTCGGCCCAGTCGTCTTCGGCCGCGAAGGGCAGCCGGTCGGGCTTGTTGCGATACTCGGCTCCGATCAGCCAGTTTCGACTCAGGAACAGGCCAACGGCGGCTTCGGCGTTGAGCCGGTGATCGCGATCAAAACCCAGAAAACCGGTCTGATGGGCCTGACTGGCGCGCAGCGTGCCGTTGAGCAGCAGGGGTCGATGCCAGGGCCCATCCAACCAGACCCGGCTCCAGGCCAGATACACATCGACCCCGTGGTTGCGCTGCGCGCCGGCCAGTCGAGCCAGCTCGAAATCGGCATTGCGCTTGTACTGCAGCCCCAGACTGAACTGCCCGCGCGAGTCGTAGATCGGGTCACCGGCCAGCCGCCACTTCATGCCGAGGGTATCCAGCCGCAGATCCGCCTGCGTGGTCATGCCCTGCTCGACCAGCGCATCCAGGCTCAGCCGCTGACTGGCCAGGCTGAGCTCCAGGCGGTTGGACCAGTTCGCCGCCACGGCCAGCGCGGTGACATCAAAATCGCCGGTGCGGATCACCGAAGCGGCGCCGCTCAGGCCGAATTCATCGGCCTCCGCGTAACCTGCCAGCATCGCCCAGCTGGTCATGCCGCCGCCGGTGGAGCCATCCAGTGAGGTCAACCCGGTGACGCCCAGCAGGCGGCCATCGGCAGCGCCAGCGGCGCTCCATCCGCAGCACAGCAGACACAGCCCGGCAAGAACGTGACTGCCCAGGCACGACGCAGCGCGGGTCTCGCGCCGGGTACCTGCCATGGCGCCGTCGGCGTTTGAGCGGGATAACATCATGGTTGGGATCATACCTAACTGCCGGAGTGACTCGATGCAAAGCTTTCTGGTTGGCGGTGCGGTTCGCGACCGATTGCTGGGCCATCCTGTCAGTGATCGCGATTTCGTCGTGGTCGGGGCCACTGCGCAAGCGATGATCGACCAGGGTTATCGGCCGGTAGGAGCGGATTTCCCGGTCTTCCTGCATCCGCGCACTGGCGAGGAATATGCGCTGGCCCGGACCGAACGCAAGTCCGGTCGCGGCTACACCGGCTTTGTCTTCCACGCCTCGCCCGAAGTCACGCTGGAAGAGGATCTGGCAAGGCGTGACCTGACCATCAACGCGATGGCCGAAGACGCCGATGGCCGACTGATCGATCCTTACGGCGGCGCCAGAGATCTGCAGCAGCGTTGGCTGCGGCACGTCTCGCCGGCCTTTGTCGAAGATCCGGTGCGCGTGTTGCGGGTAGCACGCTTCGCCGCCCGCCTTGCGCCGCTGGGTTTCAGGATTGCACCGGAGACGGCTGTGTTGCTGCGGCAGATGGTGCGGGCCGGCGAGGTCGATCATCTGGTGCCCGAGCGGGTCTTGGCCGAACTGCGCCGCGCACTGACCGAGCCGCGACCGAGCGCCTTCATTCAGGTCTTGCGCGATTGCGGCGCGCTGGCCCGGCTGCTGCCGGAAGTCCACGCGCTGTATGGCGTCCCGCAGCGGCGTCGCTGGCATCCGGAGATCGATGCCGGCTGGCACAACGAGTTGGTGCTGGACCAGGCCGCGCGGCTGGCGCCCGGCGACGATCTGGTCGGTTTCTGCGCACTGACCCACGATCTGGGCAAGGCTCTGACCCCGGCCGAGCATCTGCCTGGCCATCCCGGTCACGAGGGCAGCGGCGTGGCGCCGCTGGAAGCGCTGTGCCTGCGCCTGAAGACACCGAAGGAATTTCGCGACGTGGCGGTGCAAACCTGTCGCCACCACCTGACTCTGCATCGCTACGACGAATTGCGGCCGGCGACCGTGCTGAAACTGATCGAGGCCTTCGACGGCCTGCGCCGGCCCGAGCGGCTGCGGGTGTTCGCGCTGGCTTGCGAAGCGGACAAGCGCGGCCGCATCGACATCCCGGACGACCTGCCCTACCCCCAGGGCGCCCAGCTGCTCGCCGACGCTGCCGCCGCCCGCGCTGTCAGCAGCGAGTCGCTCCTGGCCAAGGGCCTGCGAGGCCCTGCCTTTGGCGCGGCGCTGCGGGAGCTGAGGGTGCGCGCGGTGGCGGGGCTCAGGGCCCGGTAGAGCGAGGGCCCTCGCTGTTCCAAAGCTCTGCTAGCATCGCCCCTTCACATCCTCTCTACACGATCGGCTTATGGAACTGCTGGGCTTGGTGGGGCTGCTGTTCTTTCTCTACCTGCTGATCGCACCGCTGGTCGCGTGGGTCCGTGCGAGCAGTGCGCAGAACCAGGTGGAGGCACAAGCCGAGTCCTTGCGGTCGCAGGCGGTGTTGCTGGAAAAGCTGCGGCGGGAGGTAGCGGAACTGACGCTTGCGCTGCGCACGTCGCGGCCGCGGTCGGATGCACCAGGCACCGAAGCCGCGAGCGCCGATCGCGCCCATAGCGGGTTCGATGCGATCGACCAACCTGATGGCCTGGCCGAGCCTGTAGCGAGCCATCCAGGCAACGATGCGGGCGAGTCCGCGCCAATCCGCCGCGCCGCTACGCCGACGTCACCGGCGCGCACTGGTCGGGCCACCTATGCCCTCGATCCGGCCGAGCCCGTGCCGCCGGTCGTGTCCGCCAGTCCCGGCCAAGGTGACGACGAATCGGCCGCGTCGGATTCGGCCATCGATCTGCCCGCGCCGTTGCCGACGCCACCGCGCTCGACCGCCAGCGAAAACTGGACACTGGCCGATGGAGCGGTCGATGCGGCCCAGACCAGCCCGGTCGCGCCGGCGGTTGCCGACATCCCGGCGCCGTCGCCGGTTCCTGAAGCGTCCACGGTACCGGCGGCTTCCGCGCTGCCCGGGGCCTCCGCCGTGCCCGGACCATCCGGACCCGCATTGGCCGGACCCGGATGGTCCGCGCCAACGCCCAACCGTCCCCGACCGCCCCCGCCGCGGCCGCGCCCTCCGGCCGCGCCGCCGAAGCCGCCGAGCGAGTTCGAGGAGATGCTGGCCAAGGGCTGGAAGGCTGCCCGGGGCTGGCTCTTCGGCGGCAATCTGGTTGCCAAGATCGGCCTGATGATCCTGTTCATCGGTGTCGCCTTCCTGCTTCGCTATGCCTCGGCCTATGTGGTGGTGCCGATCGAGTTCCGCCTCGCCGGCATCGCCGCCGGTGCAATTGCATTGCTGGCCTGGGGCTGGTCGATCCGCAAGCGACGACCGGGCATCGCGCTGCCGGTGCAGGGCGCGGGGCTCGCAACGCTGATGCTGGTGAGCTTCGGCGCCTTCAAGCTGTACAACCTGATTCCGGCCGGTCCCACCTTCGCCCTGCTGCTCGTGCTGGTCGCCTTTACCTGTGTGCTGGCGGTGTTGCAGAACGCGCTGTGGCTGGCGATCTTCGGCATCGTCGGCGGCTTCGCGGTGCCGATCCTGACCTCGACCGGTGAGGGCTCGCACGTTGCGCTGTTCAGCTACTACGCGCTGCTCAACGGCGGCATCCTGGCGATCGCCTGGACCCGCTCCTGGCGTTCGCTGAACGTGCTCGGTTTCCTGTTTACCTTCCTGATCGGCACGTACTGGGGGGTGCAGCGCTACAGCCCCGAGCATTACGCCAGCTCGCAGTTCTTCCTCGCGCTGTTCCTGCTCTTCTATGTCGCGATCGCGATCCTGTACGCCTGGCGGCAGGCACCGCAGCTCAAGTCCTACGTCGACGGCACGCTGGTGTTCGGCGTGCCTACCGTGGCGATGGGACTGCAATACGGCCTGGTCAAGGATTTCGAGCTCGGCAGCGCGCTGTCGGCAGTCGCGCTGGGATTGTTCTACGGCTTGACCGCAGCCGCCCTGTGGCAATGGCGGCGCGGCAATCTACGTTTGCTGGTCGAATCCTTCCTTGCGCTGGCGGTGGTCTTCGGCACGCTGGCGATACCGCTGGCCTTCGATGGCCGCTGGACCTCGGCGGCGTGGGCGCTGGAAGGCGCCGGTATCGTCTGGATCGGTTTGCGCCAGCGGCAGCCGCTGGTCTGGCGCTTCGGCATCGCGGTGCAGATCGGCGCCTGGTTCGCCTTCGTCAAGGCATTGACCGGGATCGACCCATTGATCGCCCTGCGCGACCATTTCAGCCTCGGCTTCCTGCTGCTGGGCGCGACCGGTGTGTTCATGGCGCTGCTGCTGCGGCGGCCGGCCGTGGACGCCGACGCCGACGCCGACGCCGAGGACAGCGACCGCCAGCGGCAGGGTTTCGGCTGGCTGGCCACCGCGTTCATGGCCGTCGCAGTGCTGTGGCTGCTGGCCGGCCTATGGCTGGAGGTGTGGCTGCGGGTCGGCGCGGAATATCGCGCCAGCCTGTATGTGCTGACTGCGATCGGGTTGGTGGTCGGGCTGCAGTGGCTGGGACGCAGGTCCGACTGGCGCCTGCCGGCGGTGCTCGGCGGCATCGTCAGCGGCATCGCCGGGCTGACCTTCCTCGCCCTGATGGCGCGCTACATGCGCTGGTACGACCTGCCCGACTATCACGCCTACAGCTTCGGTCAGATGCTCGCCAACGGCGCACTGTTCGGTGGCCTGCTGCTGACTGGAGCGGCGCTGGTGTCGGCCTTTGGCTTCAAGCGCCGCGCCAGTGAAAGGCAGACGGCAGGGGATGACGCCCAGAGCGACGAGCGCGCAGCCAGCGGCTGGCTGCTGCTGGCGATCTTCTGGTTCGCCGGCTTCGCCCTGCACGGTCTGGCGCACGCGCTGGCCTGGTTCAGCGCCGGGCCCATCGACGGTCCGGCGCCGTGGTACCAGATCTCCTTCTGGGCCGGCTACAGCGTGGCGGTCGCGGCCAGCGGCTGGGGCTTTGCCCGGATCGCCGATCGCTGGGCCTTCCCCAACGCCGCACTGGTGGTGCATCTGGTCTTTCCGCTGCTGCTGGCGATCGGTGGCTACCGCTTCCTGGTCGCAGTCAGCGACAGCCTGCCGGCGCTGGCCCATCTGCTCGACTTCCGCCACAGTGCAGGGCTCGCCGGCGACGGCAGCGTAGGGGCCGTCCTGCTGGCATGGCTCGGTGGTCCGCTGTCGGGCAGCCTGATCCTGGCGCTGCTGGCCTGGTCCGGGCTGGCCTGGGTGCGCCAGCGTGACCGCGGCCCGGCGCTGAGCGACGAGCACCGGCCCAGCCTGACTGTGCTGTGGCTGCTCGGCTTGATCGTCGTGCTGCACCTGCCGATCGTCGATGGCCTGGCGCTGCTGAGCACCCAGCTGCTGCTGGCTCTCGGCGCCAGCAGCGATGGCTGGCTGGCGTGGCTGTCCTACGCCGACGCGCGGCTGCTCTGGATGGGCGCGCTGGCAATGCTCGGGGTGCTCTGGGCGAAGCGACAGGGTCGCAGCGAGCTGCGCTGGCTGGCGCTTCCGACCGCGCTGATCCAGGCCCTGGCCAGCGTCCACGTACTCGCCGAACTGTACTTCCATGGTCGTCTGCCAACGCCCGGCACCGGCATCGCGCTGCTCGGATTGTGGCTGGCGCTGGCCTGGGTGCTCCGATCGCTGCAGCGCGAGACCGAACTTCCGCGACCGCTGCTGCAGGCGGCTCACTTTGGCCGCGTCATCGCGCCCTGGTTGATGCTGGCACCGGTGCTGTCGCTGAACCTGCTGCGCTGGCTGAACACTGGCGCCGATCCCGCCATGGCAAGCGATGGCAGCTGGGTCGTGGCCGGCATGTGGCCGGATTATCTGGCGGCGTGGGTGTGCATCGGCCTGCTGCTGCTCGGACTGCGCCAGGTCCGCGGTGAGGGCTGGCCGCTGGCACCACTGGGATCCTGGTACGGGAATCTGGTCATCCCACTGGCCGGTCTCTGGGCGCTGCTGCTGGCGATCTACTGGAACCTGCGCCAGGACGGCAGCATGGCACCGCTGCCTTACCTGCCGCTGCTCAATCCACTCGATCTGACCAGCGCTTTTGTCGCCCTGCTGCTGATCGACCTGTGGCGCTTGCATCGTGACCGCCTGGGCGACGACGCGATACGGCTGCTGCAGCGTTGCGCGATGGCGCTGGCCTTCGGCTGGTTCAACCTGATGCTGCTGCGCAGCGCGGCGCAGTATCTGGGTCTGCCCTATCGTTTCAGCGAGCTGTACGCCTCGCAGTTCATCCAGGCGATGCTGTCGATTGTCTGGACGCTGTGCGCCTTTGCGCTGATGCGCTATGCGGTGCGGCGGATGTCCAAGCCAGTCTGGATGATCGGCGCGGTGCTGCTGGGAGCAGTGGTGCTGAAGCTGTTCCTGATCGATTTGCGCAACGTCGGCGGCATCGAGCGGGTCATCTCCTTCATGGGCGTCGGTGGCCTGATGCTGCTGATCGGCTATCTGGCGCCGCTGCCGCGCTCGGTCGATCCTGACGGGGTCGACGACGAACGCAAGGAGGCCGGGCCATGAGACTGGCGCTCGTCGCAGGGATTCTCGCGCTGCTGGCCAGCAACGTGCTGGCGCAGACCCAGCCACGGCATCTGCCCGGCGCCGATGAGTTCGCGCTGCGGCTGGCGTTGCAGACCAGCGGGGTCAATGGCGTGGTTCAGTTGCGCCTGCCGATCGAGGTCTATCTGGCCTCGCGCAGTGCCCGGCTGGACGATCTGCGGGTCTACAACGGTGCCGGCCAGCTGCTGCCCTATCACCTCGACCTGCCACATCAGCGCGGCGAAGTGGAGCAGCGCGAGCAGGCCGCCGTCCTGTTCCCCCATGCCGTCCCGTTGGCCAGCGCGAAAGCCGGCGACGATCTGCAGATGGAGCTGCGGGTCGACCCGGACGGGGCTCTGCAATGGCGCAGCAACCGCCCGCCGGTCGAGGCGCCGGCGACCCGGCTGCAGGAGCTGATCGTCGATCTGGGTCCGAGCGAGCGGCATGAGCGACTGACCGGCGTGCGCTTCGAGCTGCCGCCCACGCAATCTGCGTATCGCGCCCGGCTGGCTATCGCCCGCAGCGAGGATCTCAAGCTCTGGAATGGCGTAGCCCAGGCGCCCATCGACTGGCTCGGCAGCGTGCGAGGCAGCGAACAGCTGGTCAATGACCGGATCGAACTGCCGGCCGGCGACGGCCGCTATCTGCGTATCCGCTGGCTGGAGGGCGAGCCGCTGCTGTTTGCTGCGGTGCACGGTCGCTGGCGCGGCAGCACGGTCGAGCTCGAGCCGATGCTGCAACTGACGCTGCAAGGCGCAGCCGGCCGGGTCGCTGGTGATTACGTCTACGCCACCACCCCGGCAGTGCTGGCGACCGAAATCGGACTGGAACTGCCGCAGCAGAACACCGTGATGCCGGTCAGCATCGGCTCCTATCGTGAGTTGAAACAGCGCAATCCGCCGTGGCGCTTCGAGCCGCGGGTCGAAGCGACCTTCTACCGGCTGCTGCAGGAGGGCCGCGAGCGCGTCTCCGGCCGGATCCAGATCGCCCCGCTGAGCGGCGAGCAATGGGTCCTGCGGCTGCAGCAGCCCGATCAACTGGCGCCGGAGCTGGTATTGCGCTGGCGCCCGCAGCGGTTGATCTTCAATGCGCAAGGCGAGGACTTCGTGCTTGCCGTCGGCGCCGGCAAAGCTGCGGCAATGGCTGGGCGGGCCGGCGCCGATCCAGCAAGTCGCACCTGGTTTTGATGCCGATGAACTGCTCGCGCTGGAACATGCCACGGTCGGACCGGCCCTGACCGAAGCACCGATGACCAGGCCGACCGCCGACCACGCCACCGGCGAAGACCCGCAGCAACGTCGGCGCTGGATCTTGTGGGGCGTCCTCGGCCTCGGCGTGCTGCTACTGGCCGGTATCAGCTGGCGTCTGTTCAGGCAGCTGGGTGATGAGGACGGTCGCGAGTCAAGCTGATCATTCAGGGACCCAGGGCCCTGGGCCCTGAGCCCTGAGCCCTCGCGCCTCGCAGGTTCCTCGAAACAACAATTTGACTCGCCCCCGATCGCGTGATCACTCGGGTTTAGCCCCACTTCACGTTCAGGCGTTACCATTAGGGGCTGGGATTGAAGACGCTGTAACCGGGAGGAATGATGAACAAGATTCTCGTCGCCACGGGCCTGGGCCTGGCTTTGCTGCTGGGCGGGCCGGTTGACGCGTCCAAGCTCTACAAGTGGGTCGATGCCGAGGGCAACGTCCACTACAGCGACAAGGTGCCGCCGGATCAGGCCAAGCAGGCGCGGACCGAGTTGAACGAGCAGGGTGTCACGGTCAAGCAGGTCGAGCGCGCGCTCACCGCCGAGGAACTGGCCGCTCGCAAGGCAGAGGAACAGGCGGCGGCGGCCGCAGCCGAACTGGTCGCGCAGCAGCGAGCGCGGGACAAGGTGCTGCTGGATTCCTACGCCAACGAAGACGACCTGACCCGCTCGCACCGGCAGCGGGTGGATCTGCTGGAGCAGACCATCGAAGCGCGCAAGGTCGAGATCGGCCTGCGCGAGAAGAATCTCGCCGATCTGGTCGCCCGCGCTGCCGATACCGAACGCTCCGGGCGTGCGGTGCCCGAGGTGTTGCAGACGATGATCATGAACGAGCGCAGCGAGATCGAACGTCAGCGCAGCGACATCGGCAAGCGAGAAATCGAACTGGTGCAGGCGGAGAAGGATTACGCCGCCGACATCGCGCGCTATCGCGAAGTCGCAGCGCGCTATGCCGAGGCAGCGGAGTCCGACGCGACCAACTGATCGCGACTATCCAGTCCCCGCCGCGGCTGCACGGCGGAGATCGGTTGACCGTCACTGGTCGTGCAGATAGGTATAGCCAGCGAAACCGGCTTCCAGCGCATGCAAGATGGTCTTGGCTTCGTCCGGGGCCAGTCTGGCGGCGCTGATTCGGGCCCGATAGGCCATCCGCAGCGCGTTGCCGTCATAGCCGACATAACCAAGCAAGCGGTCGGTGGTATCACCACGATGGGCCTCGACCACCTCGCAGCGGCCATCCCTGACCCGCACGCTGACCGAGTCGGTGTCGCCGAACAGGTTGTGGATATCGCCCAGCGTCTCCTGATAGGCACCGACCAGGAACATCGCCACGCAATAGCGCTCGCCGGGCCGGGGGCTGTGCAGCGACAGGGTCGATTCCACCCCTTCGCTGTCGACGTAGTGATCGATGCGACCGTCTGAGTCGCAGGTCAGGTCTTCCAGCACCGCGTTGCGATCGGGCCGTTCGTCGAGGCGATCGATGGGCAGGATCGGGAAGACCTGCTCCAGCGCCCAGACATCCGGCATCGACTGAAACACACTGAAGTTGACGAAAAACTTGTCGGCCAGCTTGTCGTCGAGCTCGTCCAGCAGCTCCCACTGATTGCGTGGGTCCTTGCGCAGCCGCTCGCGCACGCCATGCAGGATGGCATAGTGCAGATCATCCAGCGCCGCGCGTTCGGCCAGGCTGAGCTGACCGAGGGCGAAGCGCGCCTGACCATCCTGCAGATGATGCGCGGCCTCGTGGTACAGCTCCTGCGGCGGGCGCCGGTTCAGGTCACCGTACAGATCGCGCAGATGCCGCAGCGGCGGTGCCGGATCCTCGCCGGCAGCCTCCGGATCACCGGTCGGCAGCTGTTCCACCGCGGTCACATCGGCCACCAGCACCGCATGGTGGGCGGTCATCGCCCGGCCGGATTCGGTGATGATGCGCGGATGCGGCAGATCGTGCTCGGTGCAGGCTTCCAGCAGTGGTGCCACGATGCTCTGCGCGTATTGCGCCAGACCGTAATTGACCGAGCACTCGCTGCGTGAGCGGGTGCCCTCATAGTCGATGCCCAGCCCGCCTCCGACATCGACCGTCCCGATCGCCAGGCCAAGCTTGCGCAGCTCGACAAAATAGCGCACCGCCTCGCGCATGCCGCTGGCGATGTCGCGCACGTTGGAGATCTGCGAGCCCATGTGAAAATGCACCAGCTGCAGGCAGTCACTCATGCCGGCCTGCTGCAGGGAGGCGACCAGATCCAGCAGCTGGCGCGGCATCAGCCCGAACTTGGCCTTGTCGCCGCCGGTGTTCTGCCACTTGCCATGACCGATCGAGGCCAGCCGCATGCGTACCCCCAGCAGGGGCCGCACGCCAAGTTTTCTCGCCTCCTCGACCACCAGATCGAGCTCGTTCGCCTTCTCGATCACGATGTACACATCCAGCCCCAGCTTGAGCCCGATCAGCGCCAGCCGGATGTATTCGCGGTCCTTGTAGCCATTGCAGATCACCGTGCCGCCAGGGCTCAGCGCCAGCACCGCCATCAGCTCCGGCTTGCTGCCGGCTTCCAGTCCAAAGCCCGGCCCGCCATGCCGGACCAGCTCGGACACCACCAGACGCTGCTGGTTGACCTTGATCGGATACACCGCGGTGTAGCCGCCCCGATAGCCCAACTCGTCCATCGCATTGGCAAAGGCGGACTGCATCCGACTCAGCTTGTCGCCCAGAATGTCGGTGAAACGGATCAGCATCGGCAGTTGCAGGCCGCGCCCACTGGCCGCATCGACCACGTCCTTGAGCCGCATTGACGGGCCGTCCGCCCCTTGTGGCAGCACCACCACGGCACCGTGGTCGTCGATATCGAAATAACCTTCGGACCAGTACGGCAAGCTGTAGTGCTGACGGGCGTGGTCGACGCTCCATGACTCGGACATCCGGCGCTCCGGAAATGGTGGGAAGTGGCGTGGAGTGTAGCGGAGGTGTGCGGCGGGACGAGGGTACGAGCGGAGCGGGTGCTGCAGAAGGTCTGGCGATTGAAGGGCCCTCGAATCCATCCGAATCCCCCG
>DAIMJK010000083.1:4892-12183 GCA_036722245.1 Lysobacterales bacterium | reverse complement strand
AAATCACGCACCGAGCGCAGGCTGTCGGTCAAGTGGGAGCCTTTGGCAGAGAGGACGGCGGGATTATGCCTTGGCGCGGGGTGAGCGTGGGAGCGCGGCGAACTGAATGCGTGAGGCGGCTATCTGCTTTCTGAGGGCCCAGGGCTCAGGGCCCAGGGCCCAGAAGAGCTGCGGCAGTGCGCGTAGGATGTCGGTGAGCTCCGCGATCCGCATCAACGGCTTTGGCGTGTCCAAGAAACCCTGAAGCTCCCGATCGGAAGTAGCGCGGTCCCAGGTCGGCAAAACGCTTCGAAATTCGCTGGCCCAGCCGAGCCGGCTCTGAAGGCCGCAGGCTCTCACTCCCATCATCAACAACGAACTTGCTCATCTGATCTCTCCCTAAGCCGACAACAGCTTCCCACTGCGCACCGCGGTCGCGCCGGCCACCTTGGCGATGCTCAGGCCGGCCTGGACGGTGCGACCTCTGGCGCGGGCGTAGAGGATGCCGTCGCAGGGGCTCTCAAGGCCGTGCACGCTGCCGCTGATCACGTCGATGACTTCGGCGATGCGCTCGCCCTTGGCCACTTTCGCCCCGAGTTGCGCCAGATGCACCAGTACGCCGCCGGCCGGGGTGCGTACCGGCATCGAACCGGCCAGCGGGGTGGGCGGATGACGCAGTGCGGGCAACTCCGGTGCCGGCCCGTGCAGGAAGCCGGCGTGGTGCAGCGCTGCGATGATCGCCTTGGCGTCGGCCTGCGCCAGATCGTGAGATACGTCCGCTTCGCCGCGCAATTCCAGGGTCACTGCAACGCAGGCCAGCGGCCAGGCGTCCGGCTTGCCGGTGTGCTCGCGCCAGCGGGTATTCAGGCGCGACCACAGCATCGAGCAGCTCTCGTCGAAGGGATCGTCGCCCGAATCGGTCGCCAGCAGCGACACTGCCGCGCCGGTCGCGCGCGCCAGCGGCTCGACCTGCGGCCATTGCGGGGTGGCGGCATACAGATGGATTACCGCTTCACTGTCGCAATGCAGGTCGAGCACGAGGTCGGCGTCGATCGCCAGGCCCAGCAGACAGCGCCGCAGGCTGTCGAGCTCACTGGCGCCAGAAAGTTCGGCACAGGCCCGGCGCAGCTCCGCCCGTACGGTCTCCACGTCCGGCGTCGCGCCAGCGTCGATCACCGGTCGCAATCGCTCAAGAACGCGCTCGCTCAGATCGGCGTAGTGACGGTTGAAGTTTTCCCCTTCAGCCAGCGAGAAGCGCCCGAGCGTGTTGCCCAGCACCCGCTGCGCCACCCCGATCGGATTGGCCAGCGGCACCAGCACGACCTCGCCCGCGAGCTGGCCGGCCGCCTCCAGTTGCTCCAGTTCCCGGCGCAGATGAAACTGCACCAGCATGCCGGGCGGCTCATCGGCATGCAGCGAAGCCTGGATGTATGCCTTGCGACCGCCATCGGGCGGACCGAAGTGCTGACTGACCAAATGCCGTTGCGACCCGGGCGTGACCGGCGTCAGGTTGTGCTGGAGGGTGCGCATGAGCTCGATTCGGGCGGCAAGGGGCACGCAGTATCGCATCCGCACCACAGCATCCATGCGGTCGTCAGAACCACCGATTCCGATTCCGCCCCAGACTTCAAATCACTGCATCAACTGGCATCGCGCCCTGGACACACCGCACGCACTCGCCCACCTTATACTTGCGCCATGACCGACGCCTCCTCCGAACCCCGCCTCACCCCACCCTGGTGGGTGATCCTGATCATTGCCGTGGCTGCCGCCGCTGGCGCGTACCTGGGCCAGCGCTGGTGGGCCGACCCGGCCATGTCCGGCGGCTTGCCGCTCGATTCCGGCGCACTCGTGCGTTATCCGGTACCCAAGCAGGTCGATGCGGTGCCCCTGATCGACCGGCAAGGCCAGGCCTGGACCATCGAGCGGCTGCGTGGTCGCTACAGTCTGGTGTTCTTTGGCTTCACTCACTGCCCGGACATCTGCCCGGCGGCATTGGCGATGCTCAAGTCCGCCGCCGATCGCTGGCGCGCCGAGTTGCCGCCCGATCAACAGCCACAAGTGGTGTTCGTTTCGGTCGACCCGAAGCGAGATACGCCCGAGCAACTCGGCCGATACGTCGACTTCTTCGATCCCGACTTTACCGCGGTCACCGCGAGTGACGAGGTGCTGCTGCCCTGGACGCGCAGCCTGGGCATCGTCTACGTTTACACGCCGACCGGCCCCGGCGAGTTCGACTACACGGTAGACCATAGCGGCTCGATCCTGTTGCTGGATCCGCAGTTGCAACTGGTGGGATTGTTCCGGCCGCCGCAGACGGTGGCCCAGATCGCTGAAACGATGCTGTCGATACTTGGCAGCGCCGCGTCGCCATGAAGGCCCGACCCGATCTGGCGCTGTCGCTGCAATACGCGCTGCCGCATCGACTGCTGACCACGCTCGCCCGCTGGCTGTCGCGCTGGCGCTTTGGTCCGTTCAAGAACGCGCTGATCCGCTACGTGGTGCGGCGCTTCGAGGTCGACCTGAGTGAAGCGGAGTTGAGCGACCCGGAAGACTATGCCAGCTTCGACGCCTTCTTTACCCGCGCGCTGAAGCCGGGATTGCGCCGCTTCGACGCCAGTGACGCGGCCATCCTCAGTCCCTGCGACGGCACGGTGTCTGAAGCGGGTCGGGTTGATGCCGGGCGCTTGCTGCAGGCCAAGAGCATCAATTACCGGCTTGCCGACCTGCTTGGCGACGAATCCACTGCCGAGGCGCTGCAGGGCGGTCACTTCATTACCTTGTATCTCTCGCCGCGTGACTATCACCGCGTCCACATGCCCTTCAGCGGCCGCTTGCGCAGCAGCCTGCATATCCCCGGCCGTCTGTTCAGTGTCGCGCCATTCGCAGTAGAAGGGGTACCCGGTCTGTTCACCCGCAACGAACGACTGGTCGCCCTGTGCGATACCGACTACGGACCGGCCGCGGTGGTGATGGTCGGGGCGATGCTGGTCTCCGGCATTGAAACGCCTTGGGGTGGCTGGTTCGTGCCGCCCTATGCCAGCCAGATCCAGCGTCGCGACTACGACGACGCGCCCATCGCACTTGCGCGAGGCAACGAATTCGGCCGCTTCCACTACGGCTCGACCGTGATCTTGGTGACCCCGAGGGGAGCACCCGAGTGGCGACCGGGACTGGTCAACGGACGCCGGACCCGAGTCGGTGAGGTTCTGGCGGACTAGCCCGGAAACGACCGATTCAGACCATGGCGGTCACTTCCAGAGGATTCGCGGTTGTCCGCGGCGACCCGAGCGGGCACACTTGAATTGATGAGTCGCCGGAGTCTGACCGATCATGTTCAGGATGTTGCCTTCCCTCAAGTTGCCGAACCCAATCACAGCCCCCTGGCCGCCTACGGCGGACGGACGGGCGGCGTGCAAGCCCCCGGCTGGCATTTGTGCGATCGGCGTGCTGGTTCTGCTGCTCTGTGCGCTTCCCGCACTCGCGACCGCCCAGACCGAAGGCATGACCAGCGTCGACCTGGCGGCGGTCCTTGATCCCGGCACACCCAACCCGGTCGACGGTGGCGAGACCGTAACCTGGCTGGCACGGGTCGACAATGTGTTCAAGACCAGCGTCAACGCGTCCGGCGTCATCAGCGTCGACATCGTGGCGTCCAGCTCGGCAGGGAGCTTTTCCTTCAGTGCCTCGGGCACGAACTGGGCCTGTACAACCAGCACCTGCATCTACAACGCGCCCCTGACGGCTGGCAGTTCCACCACTGACCTGGTCATCACGGGTCTGGCGCCATTTGCGCCGCAAGGCGGTACGATGTCGCTCGGAATCACCGCGTCGGTCAGTCCGGGTCAGTTCAACGACACGAACCCAACCAACAATTCGGCCAGCGATGAAGTCCAGATCCGGCCCGAGATGATCGGCTTTCCCGACTATGTCATCGCCAGCTTCAGCGGCTCACCGAATCCTGTAGATCCCGGCGCACAGACCACCTTCAGTCTGGTTGTGGAGAACGATGACGCCGGTCCCAACAGCACCGAGGGCAACTTCGGATCACCGCTGAGCGTCGATTTCTCGCTGACCAGTTCACCCGCCGGCGCCAGCCTCGGCAGCATCAGTGGCACCAACTGGAGCTGCGGCAGCAGCAGCTGCGTATACGGTCTGCAACTGGGCCCGGGAGAACAGGCACCGCCGCTCACCATCCCGGTCACCGCACCACCCGGAGGCCCGGGTTCGATCACCTTGAACGCGCTGCTGGGTGGCGACAAGAACCAGTCCAACAACGCAGGACAGGCCACCGTATCGGTCAATTCTCCCCTGGCCCCGGTCGACTACCGCTTCCAGTCCATCAGCGGCGCCCCCGATCCGGTCGCACCCGGCGCCAGCGGCGAGTTCGAGCTGATTGTGGAGGAGGTCGGCCCCAATCCGAACGATCCGTCCGGTGGCGCTTCCCGAGGGCTGCCGCCGTTGACGGTGAGCTTCAGTCTGGCCTCGACGCCGGGCGGCGCCAGCTTGCAGGGCGTGCCCAGCGGGACCGACTGGACCTGCGGATCGTCCAGTTGCACGTATGCCGGCAGCATCGGACCGGGATTCCCGACCTCGGTGTTGAGCATTCCGATCCAGGCACCTCCTTCAGGTCCCGGTTCAATCACGCTGTCGGCTCAGATCAGCGGCGATGATGTCCCCGGCAACAATCAGGGCAGCGCCACCATCGGCGTGCTCGGTGAGGTGCTGGATCTGGTGTTTGCCGAATTCAGCGGCAACCCGGCCACCGTCCCGGCCGGGGCGGAGATCGAGTATCTCGTTTCCGTCACTGCACTCGACGGCGGCGGCGGCAAGGGCGTCGACGGTGGCCCGGCCGGACAGGGCTTCGCCTATGACCTCAGCGCCAGCAGCGGCAGCGCGCAACTGCTTGGTACGCCGACCGGCACCAACTGGTCATGCGGCAGCGGCATTTGCCAGTACCTGCAGCCACTCAATCCCGGCCAGACCACGCCGCTGGTGCGCTTTCTGGTTCAGGCACCGGCGCAGGCACCGTCCACGGTGACTCTGGCAGGGCAGATCTTCGGCGACGAGAACAGCAGCAACAACCAGGGCAGCGCCACGGTCGAAGTGATCAACGAGCCGCCACCCGATCCACCCGAGCTGACCCTGGACAAGCAGGGCCCGGCGCAGGTTGAGGCCGGCGAGAGCTTTGACTACGTGCTTGAGGTGGCCAATGTCGGCAACTCGCCGGCGAGCCAGCTGCGCCTGTTCGACCGCCTGCCGGCCGGCGTCACGCTGATCGGGGTCACGCCCGGTGGCGGTTGGAACTGTGTCGCGAGCACCACCACGGTGGACTGCACTCTCGGCTTCCTGGCCATTGGCCAGACCACCCGGGTGACCCTGAACGCGCGCATCGATGCCCCCGGCGACTACCTCAACGAGGCCCTGCTGGAGGCCTTCCTGCAGTCCGGCACGATTACCGACAGCTTGCTGACACGGGTCGTCGGAGAGCCGCCCGATCCGCGCGTGGACCTGCGTCTGCGCAAGACCGACAGCGTCGATCCGGTCGCCGTTGGTGCCGCCTTTGCCTACGACATTGAAGTCACCAACCTGAGCAACACTCCGGCGACCGCGGTAACCGTGGTCGATCAGCTCCCCGCCGGTCTGCAGCTGGTTTCCGCTGGCGGCGCCGGCTGGTCCTGCAGCGGGAGCGTCGTATGCGTACTTGAAGAAGCTCTGATCGGCGGCACGACTCGATCGCTGCGGATCGAAGTGATCGCACCAGCCGAACCCGGCGTCATCCTCAATGAGGCCACTGTCAGCAGTGCCGAAGACGACCTCAATCCGCTCGACAATACAGACAGCGAGCAAACCACGATCACCAGCGCCGGCGGCGTGGCGGTGGCTGACCTTGCACTCAGTCCTGGCAGCCCGGTTCAGACCGAGGTTGGGCAGGAGTTCGAGCTTGCTGCCGAACTTCGCAATCTTGGGCCGGACCAGGCCATCGGTATCGTCCTGCGCGGCACGATCAGTGGCCCCGTAACGGTGCTCGGCGCGATGCTAGGCAACGAGAGCTGCAGTGTCGCCGGGACCCAGCTGAGCTGTTTCGCCAGCCTGCTGGACCCGGACCAGAGCCGCGGTCTGCTCATCCGCGCCCGTGCCGACGCGATCGGCAGCGGCAACATCCAGCTGCAGGTGGAAGCCGACACAATTGATCCGCTGGAAACCAACAATAACGCCACGCTGGTCTACAGCATCGAGGCAAGCGGCGCCGATCTGGCGGTGCAAGCCAGTGCCAATCCGGATCCGGTGGCCAGCGGCGACCTGCTGAACTATCGGTTCGTAGTGAGCAATAACGGCCCAGCCAGTGCCGACCAGGCCCTGCTGAGCGTCAATCTGGGTCCGGGCCAGTTGATCGAGAGCAACAGCGGCGCGGGCCTGAACTGCACAGTCGGCGGCAACCTGCTCAGCTGCAGCCCCGTCGCGGCGCTGGCCGTCGGTGCCAGCCTGGAGTTGCTCATCGGGGCCCGCGTGCAGGCCGAACCCGGCAGCACTGTGGTGGCCACGGCCAACGTTCAGGGCAGTGATGATCCGAATCTGGCCAACAACAATGCCGAGGTGAGCACCTCGGTCGGCAATCGGGACGAAGCAGACATCCGCGACCGCCTCGGCGCGGCTGCTGGCGCCGATCCCACTGCCGGGTCGGCGGTAGGGCCCCTGGCCGAGCTGTGCGCCAATCCGCCACCGTCCCAGGTCGATTTCTGCAATCGCCTGCTGCAGGCCAGTGATGGCGAGGTGCGCGAAGTACTGACCGCCACCGCACCGGAGGAAACCCTCAGCCAGTCGGTCCTGGCACGGGAGGTTTCCTTTGCCCAGTTCTTCAACATCGACGCCCGCCTGGCCGAGCTGCGCGGCGCCGCCGGTGGCTTCAGCAGCGCCGGACTGATGCTCAGCGGCTCGGGCGGCGCATTGTCGCTGGGCAATCTGCTCGCAGGCGAGGACGCCGACCAGGCCGGTGGTTTGTTCGGCTCGCCGTGGGGCTTCTTCATCAACGGCACGATCAGCAGCGGCGAACAACGGGGCAACGCCCAGCGCGGCCAGGTCGGCGTCGATTTCGAATCACGTGGACTGACCGCCGGCGTCGACTACCGTTTCTCGAACGCGCTGACCGCCGGTGTGGCGCTGGGCTACGCCGATTTCGACGCCGGGATCACCGGCGACAGCAGTATCGATACGAAGGCACTGCTGTTGACTGGCTATGCCTCCTGGTACCCGACCGAACGGCTGTATCTGGACGGCCGGCTCAGCCTGGGTCGAATCGACTTCGAGCAGG
>DAIMJK010000083.1:0-4882 GCA_036722245.1 Lysobacterales bacterium | reverse complement strand
GGACGGCCCTCTGCGAAGGCGTGGACGTCGTAGCCGATGCCGCTTCGGTAGCGCTGGCCGAGGAGCGTGGCGACTTCGAGCAGGCCCGCCGCATTCGCTTCACGCTCGACGGCCAAACCACCGATCTGCTCGCTCGCGGCAGCGCCGATGCCGATCAGTTCAGCATTGCTGCAGGGCTGGGTTATCACTACAACTACGGCGCCTGGAATCTGACCCCGAACGCGTCGGTGCGTTATTCGGATACCTCGGTCGACGGTTTCACCGAGCGCGGTGCCGACCCCTTCAACCTGCGCTTCGAAGGCACCGATACCGATTCCCTGCTGTTTGCCGCCGGGGTTCAGGTCTCGCGCGCGATTTCCACCACCCGCGGGGTGCTGACCCCGAATCTGAGTCTGTCCTTCAACCACGAAAGCCAGGACGAGGACCTGACCGTGATCGCCCGCTTTGCCGACGGCGGCACCCAGCCCTTCCGGCTCGAAAACCCGGCCACCGATTCCACCTACGGCGCACTCGGTCTGGGCATGGTCTACGTCGGACCCAACGGCGTGCAGGCCTACCTGAACTATCGCACGGTGTTTGGCTACGACGACTTCAGTCGCGACACCATCAATCTGGGGGCGAGGTTTGAGTTCTGAGGGCACAGGGCGCAGGGCCCAGAAGAGCTGCGGCAGCAGCGTGCGTAGGATGTCGGTGTGCTCAGCGAACCGCATCAAGGGCAGCGCCCTGAGCCCTGAGCCCTGGGCCCTGAGCCCTGAGCCCTGGGCCCTGGGCCCTGAGCCCTGGGCCCTGGGCCCTCGCTTTCATGGGACCTAGCTAGCGCTCCGTAACTCCGCGAGCCCCCAACGCTGTCATGGCGCCCCCCACTGCAGCCGCCCCATCAACGACTTCAACGCCAACGGTCGCAGCGGTTTGTGCAACAAGTGCGCGCCGGCGGCGAGGACAGCCTGGCGGACGGCTTCGCTCTGGTCGGCGGTGATGACGATCACCGGCAGCGCGCCCAGGCGGCTGCGCAGTGGTGGCAGCAGGTCGAGCGCGGTGCGGCCGGCGTCGAGATGGAAGTCCAGCAGCAGGATGTCAACCGCGCCGGCGGCCGCTTGCAGCAGCGCTTCACTCTCGTTGCGCGCTGTGCGGACGCTGCACTGCCAGCCTTGCAGCAGCGCCTGCATGGCCTTGAGCACGATTGGATCGTTGTCGACCACCAGCACGCTGGTCGCCGGCCGGGCCTCGGGGGTGGCGACCGTCTCGACCGCCGGCTGTGCCAGCGGCTCGGTCAGCGGCACCTCGATGCTGAACACCGTGCCGCGGCCGAGGATCGAGCGCAGGTCCAGCGGATGGCCGAGCAGCCGGGCGGTGCGCTCGGCAATGGCCAGGCCCAGCCCCAGCCCGGGGCCGGCCGAATCGAGCCGCCGGAACTCCTCGAAGATCAGTCTTTGGTCCGCCTCGGCGATGCCCGGGCCGGTGTCATGCACTTCGATCAGGATACGCTGGCCACGGCGCCGGCAGCCGAGCAGCACCTGACCGCGCTCGGTGTAGCGGACCGCGTTGGCGAGGAAGTTCTGCAGCACCCGCCTGAGCAGTTGCGGATCCGAGCGCACCCAAACCCCACTGCTGACGCAGCGCAGGCGCAAACCGCGCTCGGCCGCGAGCACGCCGAACTCGCTCGCCAGGTGACTGAGCCACTCGCCCATTGCGAAGTTCTGCAACTGCGGCCGCAAGCCGCCCGCGTCGAGTCTGGAAATGTCCAGCAGGCCCGCCAGCAGGGCTTCGGCCGAGGCCAGAGCACCGTCGATATTGGCCACTGACCCGGCCACATCCGTGGCCAGCGGCCGTTGCGCCAGCGCGTGGGTGAACAGATGGGCGGCGTGGATGGGCTGGGCCAGGTCGTGGCTGACCGCGGCCAGGAAGCGCGTCTTGGCCTGATTGGCGCGTTCGGCTTCCGCCTTGGCCTGGGTCAGCTCGGTGGTCCGCGCCGCAACACGTTCCTCCAGGTGCAGCTTGGAGGCAGTCAGCGCGGCCTCGGTGGCGCGAAACTCGGTGACGTCGGTAAAGGTCGCGACGAAGCCACCGCCGGGCAGCGGGTTGCCACGAATCTCGACTACCTGACCGTCCGGAAAGCGCCGCTCGGTGACATAGGGTGTGCCGGCCCGCATGTGCTGCAGGCGCCGTTCGACCTGCATCTTTAGCTCGCCTTCCCCAACCAGGCCGCGCTGGACGTTGTGGCGGACCAGATCGGCTACCGAAACACCGACTCGCAGCAGTTCGGGGGGGAACGCGAACAACTCGGCGTAGCGCCGGTTCCAGGCCACCAAGCGCAACTCGCCGTCGACCACGCTGATTCCCTGACTCATGTTCTCCAGCGCCGCCTCCAGCACGCGCTGATTGAATCGCAGCGCCCGGGTGGTCTCGCCGACAACCTCCGCGACCGCATCCAGTGGCGCCTGCTGACCCCGGCGTGCGGTCTGCACCAGCAATCGAGCGCTGGCCGCTCCAACCACGCCAGCCAACGCGTGCTCGACCCGACCGACCAGACCGGTCTCGGCCATGCCAGAGTTGCGTTCCGAGAACAGCGGCCGCAGCTCATCGGCCGGCAGCAAACGCGCGGCCAGCCGATGCAGGTCCTGCACCGCCACCGGCGCGCCGCCGGGGAGGATCGCCGCCACGCCCTGACGGCCGAGCAAGGCCATGCAGCAGACATTGGCGGCCAGTGCCGCCACTGTGCCGAACAGCAGCGGGTCCTGCCACAAGCCGCTGGTGCTGGTCTCCGGCCAGAGCGCCGGCCGCAACAGGCACCAGGCCCACACCAGCGTTCCCGCCAGCACGCCGCCGAGCACCGCCCGCGCCGGCAACTGTGGCCAGTAGACCGCCGCCAGCACCGCCGGCCCGAGCTGGGCCAGGGCCGAGAAGGACAGCGCACCGATGTCGGCCAGCGCATCGCTCTCGGCCATGCCACGACCGTACAACCAGGCCAGTGCCATCACCCCGGCAATCGCCAGCCGGCGCTGCGCCAGCACCTGCGGCCGTAGATCACGCGTGCCGCCCTGCCCGGCCGAGCGCAGCAGCAAGGGTGCCAGCCAGTGCTGCGCGATCATGATGCTCAATGTCAGCACAGCCATCACGACCATGCCGGTGGCCGCACTCAAGCCGCCCAGAAAGGCGACCAGCGCCAATGCCGGCTGGTCGGCCGCCAGTGGCAATGCCAGCACGTGCAGATCCGAACTGACCCGCTCACCGATGCGCAGCTGGCCAGCCCAGGCCAGCGGCAACGTCGGCAACGCGATCAGCAGCAGGTAGAGCGTGAACAGCCAGCGCGCGGTGCGCAGATGGCGCGCGTCGCGCAATTCGACGATACCGACATGGAACTGATGCGGCAGCGTCACCATCGCCAGCGCGCCGAGCAGGATCAATGCGATAAACGGACTGCCCGGGCTGGCCGGCGGCAGAGCGCGGGCGGCTTCGACCAGTTCCATCGGCCCGTCGTACAGACTGAACAGCACAAACACACCCAATGCGCCCATCGCCGCCAGCTTGAGCAGTGACTCCACCGCCATCGCCAGCATCAGGCCCTGATTGTGCGCAGTCGCGGCGGCCCGTCGGGTGCCGAACAGCATGGCGAAGGCGCTCATCAGCAGGGCCACCCAGAGGGCGGCATCACGCCAGCCAGTGGGCTCTTCCGATCCGCCGGCGAGCAGGGCAAAGCTCTGCGCCACTGCCTTGAGCTGCAACGCCACGTACGGGACCATGCCGAGCACCGCAACCAGCGTCAGCACGGCGGCCAGCGCACTGCTCTTGCCGAAGCGGGCCGCCACCAGATCGGCAATCGACGCGCTGTTCTGGGCCCGCGCCAGCGCCGCCAGCCGGGCCAGGAAAGGCAGCCCGAACAGGAACAAGCCGATCGTACCGATGAAGGTCGGCGGCAGCGGCGTGCCCCAGCGCGCCGCCTGGGTCACCGTGCCGTAGAAGGTCCAGGCGGTGCAATAGACCGCCAGCGACAAGCTGTAGATCCACGGCCACCAGCGCTGCAGCGCCGGCCGCGGCCGCTCACCCCACAGCGCCACTGCAAACAGCAGCGCTGCCCAGAGCAGGCCAGCGATCAGCAGCGGAACCAGGCCAAGCATCGGTCAGCGCGTCCTTGTATGGTGGGGGTGCGATTCAAACTGATGTTCTGAGGAAGCGGCAATGACCTGAGGGCCCAGTCCAGAGCCAGATAGAGGCGAGGGTGGGAGCTTTCGGGCAACCACGGTATCAAGCCTGGCCTCAAGGGGGCTCTTGACTCTACTGGGCCCTGGGCCCTGAGCCCTGTATCCTGCGACCACCAGACTCTCCGAAACATCAGTTTCAATCGCACCGGCATAATGGAGAGTCTCGGGGTGCTTCGTTGAGCATTCGAGCTAGCATGTCGCATTCTGACCCTTGAACCATGCCGGAGCATACGTGAAGGCTTTTCTGGATGAACTCAGGCGCCGTGGTGTCACCCGTGCGGCGGCGGTCTATGCGGTCGCGGCGTGGGCGGTGATCGAGGTCTCGGCGACGGTCCTGCCGGCGCTGCACCTGCCGGAATGGACGGTCACCTTCATCGTCGTGCTGGCACTGCTCGGCTTCCCGATAGCTCTGGTGGTGGCCTGGGTGTTCGATCTGACCCGCGAGGGCATCGTGCGCACGCCCGATCGCGACAGCCTGCCGGCGGCGCAGACCGCCTCGGCCGGACGTGGCCGGCTGATCGATTTCGCGATCATCGCAATCCTGCTCGGGGTGATCGGCTGGCTCGGCTGGGAGCGTTTGCAGCAACCGCCTGCGGGTGAAGTTGCTGCCGCGGTGGCGGCCGAGCGTCTCGACTCGATTGCTGTGCTGCCCTTCGTCAACCTGTCCGGCGACCCGGACAACG
>DAIMJK010000082.1:7786-12214 GCA_036722245.1 Lysobacterales bacterium | reverse complement strand
GTCCGCAGGGCGCGAATTCTCTCACTTGGCCAGGAAGTTTTTTTCCACGACGTCATCGACCCCACCAAACAGGCACCATGGATCTTCCAGCATGGTGGATCGAGATCTTCCGCATCTCGCTGGACAGTGGGAGGGACGCCCAAAGGGGCCAGGAGGTGCTCACAGGTTTTGCTTTGGAGCTAACCGGGACGCATGAATCGTCGAACGCTGAGGTACGCCCACACCTGCGGGCGGGACGCCCGCGGTCCCAGGAGTAGCGCCCACCCCTACCGGATCGCATTCGGGTAGGCTTCCCCGCTGTACCCATCGAGCGACCAAGCCCCCTTGCGTGACAGCCTGCAACAGCTGATCGATGACCCGAACATCCCCGATTCGGTGCGTGCCACGCTGGCTCCGGAGTTCGAGGAAATGGCGCGGATGCTCGAGCGGCTGGACGAGGGCGAGTTGCATCTGGCGGTGTTCGGCCGGGTCAGCGTGGGCAAGTCGGCGCTGCTCAACGCGCTGCTGGGCGAGCCGCAATTCGAGGTCGGCGTGCTGCACGGCACCACCGTCCGCGCGCACCGGGCGCGGTGGGAGGAGCGGGTTTCCTCGGGTGTGCACTTCATCGACACGCCGGGCATCAACGAGCTCGATGGGGACGCGCGCGAACGCTTGGCGGTCGACGTGGCCGAGCGTGCCGATCTGGTGCTTTTTGTCGCGGACGGCGATCTGACCGCAAGCGAGCTGGCCGCGCTGCGCCGGCTGCAGGAAACGCAGCGGCCGGTGCTGCTGGTGCTGAACAAGGCCGACCGCTACCGCGCCGACGAGCGTGAAGCGCTGCTGCAGCGCCTGCGCGAGCATGTCGCCGGTCAGATCCGGGCCGAGAATGTCGTCGCCTGCAGCGCCTTGCCGGCGATCAAGCGGGTCATCCGTGTCGATGCCGATGGCAACGAGAGGGAATCAGACGAACAACCCGAACCGGACATCAAGCTGCTGCGCGAGCGCATCCTGGCGATCGTCGAGCAGGAGGGCACGACCCTGTCGGCGGTCAATGCCGGATTGTTTGCCGGCCGGCTGGCTGATCAGGTCGGCAAGCGGATCACCGAAGTGCGGCGTGAGCTGGCGCAGAAGCTGGTCCGCAACTATTGCCTGGCCAAGGGGCTGGCGGTGGCGGTCAACCCGATTCCGGTGGCCGATCTGCTGTCGGCTGCCGCGCTGGATGTGACCATGGTCGTGCACTTGAGCCGGCTCTATGGCCTGCCCCTGAGCCGCACCGAGGCTGGCCGGCTGGTGACCACGATCGTGGTGCAACTGGCGGCGCTGATGGGTGCGATCTGGGGCGTGCATCTGGCGTCGGCTGCGCTCAAGGGCATGTCGGCCGGGCTGTCCACCGCGCTGACCGCGGGCGCCCAGGGCGCACTGGCCTGGTATGCCACCCGCATCGTCGGCGACGCGGCCGAAGAATGGCTCGCCCGCGGCAAGAGCTGGGGCGAACAGGGACCCAAGCGCGCGGTCAAGCAGATTCTGAAAGGCCTGGATCGTGATTCGATCCTGCGCGATGCGCGGGAGGAGATATTGGCGAAGCTCAAGAGCTGAGTCGAGCAGTTCCAGTGGCCAGTTCCAGTTCCAGTTCAAAGGCAGGAGCGGTCGGGAGTCGGGAGTTTGCACTTGGAAGACAATGGGATGCCTGGTGAGTACCGCCTGTACGGCAAGGCCGACTGCGGGCTGTGTGAGTTGGCGCATGGGTTGCTGGCCAAGCGGGGCTTGCAGGCCCATCCAATTGACGTTGAAGCCGATGACGACCTGATGGCGATCTACGGTCTGCGTATCCCGGTGCTCGCGGACGCCGCCGGGCGCGAGCTGGATTGGCCGTTTGATGGCGCGCAGCTGCGGGACTGGATCGAGGATGGGCGATGAGCGCCGTCGGCGGGCCTGCGGCCCCTGGTCGCCTGCAAGCAGCTTCCTACAGGTGCAGCGCGGAGCTGCGCTATCGGCGGGCTTGCGGCCCTTGGTCGCCTGCAAGCAGCCTCCTACAAATGCAGCGCAGAGCCGCGCCGGCTGCGCCGTCGGCGGGCTTGGGCCCTTGGTCGCCTGCAAGCAGCCTCCTGCTAATGCGTCGCGACCTTGGCCATCCGCCATGACCAGATTGGGCGCGCTCCGCGCCTTGTGCGCCCTCGGCCTCACCTTGCTGTCGTCGACGCTGCAGGCCGACCAGCGCATCGCGATCGCGGCGGCGTCGGACTTGAAGTTCGCGCTGGACGAGATCATCGAGCAGTTCCGACCCGAGCATCCACGAGCCGTCATCAACGTCAGCTATGGCTCATCGGGCAACTTCAAGACCCAGATCCTGCAGGGCGCGCCTTTTGATCTGTATTTTTCGGCCGATATCGCCTACGCGCAGGAACTGGCTGACGCCGGTCTGGTCGCCGGCGCCGTTCGCCCCCATGCCATTGGGCGGATCGTCCTGTGGAGCACGCGCATCGATGCCAGTGCGGTGACCCTGGCTGAGCTGCGCCGGCTCGAGTTCACGCGCATCGCGATCGCCAATCCGCGACACGCTCCGTACGGATTGCGCGCCCAGCAGGCGCTGGAGGCGGTCGGGTTGTGGAGCGAACTTCAGCCCCGGATCGTCTACGGTGAGAACGTCGCCCAGGCGGCCCAGTTTGTCGAATCTGGCAATGCGCAGTTCGGCATCATCGCGCTCGCGCTGGCTCTGAATCCGACGTTGGCAGAGTTGGGCGACTACCACCTGATCCCGGACGAGTTGCACCAACCGCTGCTGCAAGGCTACGTGATCACCCACCACGGCGCCGACAACCCTCTCGCGCACGCCTTCGCCGCGCACGTTGAAACGGCCGCTGCGCGGGCGGTGCTGGTGCGCTACGGCTTCGCGCTGCCTGATGACGAAAGTACCGGTGACGCCGGATCCGATCCTTGAACGAGATCCTGTCCAGCAATGACCTGATCGCGATCTGGCTGACCATAAAGCTGGCGCTGGTGGTCACGCTACTGCTGTTGCTGCTGGGCACGCCGATGGCCTGGTGGCTGGCACGCAGCCGCTCGCGCTGGAAGGGCGTGGTCGCAGCAATCGTCGCACTGCCGCTGGTGCTGCCACCGACCGTCATCGGCTTCTATCTGCTGGTCGCGATGGGCCCGAACGGACCAATCGGGCAAGTGACCGAAAGCCTCGGCCTGGGCCTGTTGCCCTTCACCTTCGGCGGGCTGGTGGTGGCCTCGCTGATCTACTCGCTGCCGTTCGTGGTGCAGCCGCTGCACAGCGCCTTCGCGGCAATTGGCGACGGGCCGCTGGAAGCGGCGGCGACGCTGCGCGCCAGTCCGCTGGATCGCTTCCTGACCGTCGCCATCCCGCTTGCCCGACCCGGGTTTCTGACCGCCGCGGTGCTCGGTTTCGCCCACACGGTGGGCGAGTTCGGCGTGGTGCTGATGATCGGCGGCAGCATTCCTGGCCAGACCCGGGTCGTGTCGGTGCAGATCTACGATCACGTCCAGGCCTTCGACTACAGCCAGGCGCACTGGCTTTCCGGCGTGCTGCTGCTGTTCTCCTTCGGCGTGTTGCTGGCGCTGTATCTGGCCAATCCGAACCGTTCGTTGCGCGCGCCATGAACGCAGGTTTGCAGTTGCGCCTGCAGCTTGGCTACACGGATTTCGATCTGGATCTGGAACTGGCGCTACCCGGCAGCGGTATCAGTGCGCTGTTCGGGCCATCGGGCTCCGGCAAGACCACTTGCCTGCGGGCGATCGCCGGACTGGAGCGGGCGCGCGAAGGCAAGGTCGTCGTCAACGGCGAGGTCTGGCAGGACGAGGCTCGCGGCATCTTCCTGCCAACGCACCGCCGCGCGCTGGCCTATGTCTTCCAGGATGCGCGTCTGTTCGAGCATCTGGACGTGCGTGGCAACCTGCAATACGGCCTCAAGCGTGCCGGCGCCGGCAGCACGGCCGACTGGGACGGCGTCATCGACATGCTCGACATCGGCCAGCTGCTGAACCGTCGGCCCGATCGCCTGTCCGGCGGCGAGCGCCAGCGGGTCGCGATCGCTCGCGCGCTGCTGAGCGACCCGCGACTGATCCTGCTCGACGAGCCGCTCGCCTCGCTCGACGACGCGCGCAAGGCGGAAGTCCTTCCCTATCTGGAGCGCATCCACCAACGCCTGCGTATTCCCGCGATCCTTGTGAGCCACAGCATCGACGAGGTCGCCCGGCTGGCCGATCATCTGGTCCTGCTGGAGGCCGGCAGGGTCGTCGCCAGCGGACCCTTGCGACAGACACTGGCACGCATCGACTTGCCCGAACGCTGGCTGGCCCGCGCCGGCGTGGTCATCGAGGCGACGGTCATGACATTGGACCCGGCCGATCAGCTCGCCACGCTGGCCTTTCGTGGCGGCGAGTTGCTGGTGCCGGCCCGGAATGCCCACATCGGTACTCGGCTGC
>DAIMJK010000082.1:0-7776 GCA_036722245.1 Lysobacterales bacterium | reverse complement strand
GAGATCGAGGCGCGCGACGTCAGCCTGAGCCTGCAGGCGAGCTCCGCCAGCAGCATCCTGAACCGCCTGCCGGTGACGATCATCGACAGCCGCGCCGGCGCCCATCCGGCCCTGCAACTGGTCCAGCTTGACGCCGCCGGCGAGATCATCCTGGCCGAAGTCACCCGCCGCTCCTGGCTCGCCATGGCGCTGGAGCCTGGCCAGCAGGTATGGGCGCAGATCAAGGCGGTAGCGCTGGTGGGCTGATCCCCGACCACCACAAGTGCGCCAGGGCCAGAAACCAGACCGTGAACAGCGCCCCCAGCTGCCATTCGATCGCGTTCTCGAGCCGATCCTTGAGCGCCGGATCGGTCGTCAGAACGGTTGCCGCGGTGCTGGCCAGACCGAGGATCAACAGCAACACGCAGGCCGCCAGCATCAGTCGCAACGACCCGGAGCGGAGGCTGGATCGTTGCCAGTAGGCGCGAACCAGCATGATCTGGGCCAGATAGGTAGTGGCGAAGTACAGCAAGGCACCATAGCGGCGCAGCCAGCGCGTGTACTGCGCTTCGACGCCCAGGAAAGTGACGTAGCACGCCAGCGCGAGGGCCGCGAACAAACCCAGCGTACGCAATGCGCCGGCACTGGCCTGTGTCGTTCCCGCCGCCAGCCACCAAAGCCGTGCCTGGATCAACGCGCAAGGCAGCATCAACAGCTTGAAGACGATGTTGCCGCTGCCATGACGAGCGGCGCGACTGATCGAGGTGCAGCCCTCCCAGTAAGGCACGCAGGCGGGCACGTGCCCTTCGGCGATCGACAGCAGATAGGCCAGATGGGCTGCGATCAGCGGCACGACGGCGACCGCCAGCGGCCAGTGCCAATGGCGGGATCGAATGCGGGCATGGCTCTGGAAACGTGTCATGGACATCATTTTTCAGGGTTGACAATCTACATTTTCAACCGACGCATGCATTCCTGTCCGTTATGCTCGCCATTATCCGAACTCATATGCATGGCGCGCAGGCTGACTCCAGCGCGTTGCGTCAACTCGCACACCGCTACCTTGGCTGAGGCCCTACACGATGACCCGATTGCTTTCCAGGCTTGCCGGCGCCCTGCTCGCCACGACTCTACTCGCGAACACCGCCGCGGCCGCAACCGCCGAACCCTGGCAGTTGCAGCCCGCCCCGCTGCTGCGGGCATTGAATCTGAGTCCGGGAGCGGTGGAAAGCTGGCAGGTGCATCTCGATGGTCAGCCGCCGGCCCAAGGTGCGAATTGGCGCTTGCCGCTGCCGGAGGGTCTGAGCGAATGGCGCACCGATGGCCTGGAGCTTTCAGCCAACGGGGATTTCCGCTGGCGCGGCAAGGCCGCCGATGGCAGCGACGAGCACGCCGTCATCGTTCGACGCGGCGAGGCGATGAGCGGTCTGCTGTCCACCCGTGACGGCCTGTATGAAGTGATTCCCAGCGCCGATGGCAACCTGCTGGTACGGCTGGACAGCAGTCGGTTCCCGGCCTGTGCCGGCGCCGATGAGCCACCGAGCCAGCACGCGCACGGTCACAGCCACGCGCCTGCCGCAGCCGCGCCGCCGGCACCCATCGTTCCTGAGGGCGGAAGCGTCCAGATCGATGTCCTGGTCGTCTACAGCCCCCAGGCACGTGATGCGGTGGGCGGTACCAGCCAGATCGAGGCACTGATCCAGGCCGCGGTGGACGCGTCGAACCAGGCCTTCGAAAATTCCCAGTCCACACCGCGCTTCAATCTGGTCGGTGCCCGCCTGACCAGTCGCCACGACAGCGGCAGCAGTGCAACCGACCTGAGTTGGGTTTCATCGAATGCCGAAGTCGCGCAATGGCGCAACGAACTGGGGGCCGACATGGTTGGGCTGATCTCCGAGAACATCGGCAACAGTTGCGGCCGCGGCTTCGTCATGCGCAACGTCGGCCCGGGCTTTGCCAGCAGCGCCTTCCAGGTCACCGCGCGCAACTGCGCCGTCGGCAATCTGACCTACGCCCACGAACACGGTCACAACATGGGTATGGAACACGATCCCGAGAATGGCACCAGCCCAGGCAACGCCTCCTATCCGCATTCCTTCGGCCATTTCGTCAACGGCAGTTTCCGCACCGTGATGAGCTACAGCAGCGAATGCCCCGGCGGCTGCACCCGCCGGCCGTACTTCTCCAATCCCGACGTCATTTTCAGCGGCCAGCCCACCGGCATTGCCAACCAGCGTGACAACGCCCGCACCGCCGACAATGTCGCTCCCATCGTCGCCGCCTTCCGCGCTACTGCGGACGGCGTGTTCGATGATGGGTTCGAGTGAGGTAGTCACGACTTACGAGTCCAGGTGATGTTTCGGATATTCCAGGGCCCAGGGCCCAGGGCACAGGGCCCAGAACGTCAAGAGCGACCTCGACCGTTTGCTGTCGTACTCATCTCGGAGCGGCTGTGAACTGGGCCCCTCATCACTGCAGCAGTTTGAAGCGCGCCCGTAGTCGGGAGCGACCCAAACTGGAACAGAAGCCGCTCTCGCTACTTGCATCAGTTTGGGTCGCACCCGGCTGACCCGTCCCCACCCGCCCTCGTCATGGGATAATCGCCGGCTCTCTCCCGGTGAGCCCCGCATGAGCCAGCGCCATATCCTGGTCACGACCGCCCTGCCCTACGCCAATGGGCCGCTTCACTTTGGTCATCTGACCGAGCAGATCCAGGCCGATGTGTGGGTGCGGGCGATGCGGCTGGCCGGCCACACGGTACGCTTCGTCTGTGCCGACGACACCCACGGCACGCCGATCATGCTCAAGGCCGAAGCCGAGAACTTGACTCCCGAGCAGCTGATCAGCCAGATCGAGGCCGAGCACCGCGCCGCTATCGATGGGTTCGGCATCAGCTTTGACCACTACTCCAGCACCCACAGTGCGGTCTGTCAGGCATTGGTCGAGCGCATCTACAAGCAACTCAAGCTGCGCGGACACATCACCACCCGCGAGGTCGAGCAGTATTTTGACCCGGAGCGGCAGATGTTCCTGCCGGATCGCTACATCAAGGGCAGCTGCCCAAAGTGCGCCGCCAAGGACCAGTACGGCGATGGCTGCGAAGTCTGCGGCAGCACCTACAGCCCCACCGATCTGGTCGACCCCTACTCGGTCGTCTCCGGCGCGCGGCCAGTGCGGCGCAGCTCGGAGCATTACTTCTTCAAGCTGGGTGACTTCGAGGCCATGCTGAAGGACTGGATCCGCTCGGGCCGGCTGCAATCGGAGGTATCCAACAAGCTCGATGAATGGTTCACCGCCGGTCTGAAGGACTGGGACATCTCGCGCGATGCGCCGTACTTCGGCTTCGAGATCCCGGGCGCCAAGGGCAAGTACTTCTACGTCTGGCTGGACGCGCCCATCGGCTATCTGGGTGCGCTGCAGGAACTGGCTGAGCGCGAAGGGCTGGATTTCGAGAGCTGGCTGGCGCCTGACAGCGAGACCGAACTGGTCCATTTCATCGGCAAGGACATCCTCTATTTTCACACCCTGTTCTGGCCAGCGGTGCTGCACGGCGCCGGGCTGCGCACGCCGACGATGGTCCACGCACACGGCTTCTTGACCGTCGACGGCCAGAAGATGAGCAAGTCGCGCGGAATCTTCATCACCGCGGCGAGCTACCTGGAGCGCTTCGCGCCGGACTATCTGCGCTACTACCTGGCCGCCAAGCTGGGTCCCTCGCTGAGCGACCTGGACCTGAATCTGGCCGAACTGGCGACCAAGACGAACGCCGATCTGGTCGGCAAGGTAGTCAATCTGGCCAGCCGCTGCGCCGGATTCATCGAAAAGCGCTTCGATGGCCAACTCGCCGCGGCGTTGCCGGATGCGGAGCTGTATGGGCGCTTCATCGCAGCGATCGATGAGGTGCGCAGCAGCTTTGAGGCCCGCGACGCGGCACGTGCAATCCGTCAGATCATGGCGCTCGCCGATGAGGCCAACCGCTACATCGACGAGCACAAGCCATGGGTGCTGGCCAAGGACCCGTCGCGAGAGGCTGAACTGCATGGTGTCTGCACCCAGGGGCTCAATCTGTTCCGGGTACTGATCGGTCTGCTCAAGCCGGTGATTCCCTTCACCGCCGAACGCGCCGAGCGATTTCTGCGATCCCCGTTGAGCAGCTTCGGTCAGCTCGCCGAGCCGCTGCTGGACCATGCCATCGGCCCCTTCGAAGCGCTGCTGACCCGGCTCGATGGCAAGGACACCCAGGCTCTGGTCGCCCCTGCCCCGGGGCGCCAGGAGGCCGGCAGCGTGCTGGCCCGGCAGGACACCCGGGCAGTCGCCCCGACGCCGGTGGAAAAGAAGACCACCATCAAAAAGCCCATCATCAAGGAGGAGAGCCCAGTGATCGGCATCGACGATTTCAGCAAGGTGGACCTGCGTATCGCCCGCATCGTCGAGGCCGAGGGCGTCGAAGGCGCCGACAAGCTGCTGCGGCTGCTGCTGGATATCGGCGATGAACAGCGGCAGGTATTCGCCGGGATCAAGAGCGCCTACGACCCGTCCACGCTGGTCGGTCGGTTGACCGTGATGGTCGCCAACCTCGCCCCGCGCAAGATGCGCTTCGGTTTGTCCGAAGGCATGGTGCTGGCCGCCTCAGATGATCGCGGCGGCCCCTTCCTGCTGACCCCGGACAGCGGTGCCGAACCGGGGATGCGGGTGCGATGAAGCGAGGGCACAGGGCCCTGGGCACAGGACCCAGAAGGGGCGCAGGAGTTCACTGTCCTTCGCACTCGAGCCCGGACGAAGCCCGCCCTTTACTGGGCCCTGCGCCCTGAGCCCTGGGCCCTGATACGACCAACTATCAGCATGTCCGCCGTCTCCCCCGCCACAATCGACGCCCAACTGCCGCAAACCCAGTGCACGCGCTGCGGTTTCCCGGCCTGCCGACCCTATGCCGAAGCAATCGCCGCCGGCGAGGCGCCGATCAACCGCTGTCCGCCGGGCGGTGCAGCGACCATTGCCGCCCTGGCCGCGTTGCTGGACCAGCCGGTGCTGCCGCTCGATCCCGCCTGTGGCGTCGAAGCACCCAGGCAAGTCGCCTGGATCGACGAGGCGATCTGCATCGGCTGCACCAAGTGCATCATCGCCTGCCCGGTCGATGCCATCGTCGGCGCGGCCAAGCGTATGCATACCGTCATCGTCGAGGACTGCACCGGCTGCGAGTTGTGCATCGAACCCTGTCCGGTCGACTGCATCGAACTGCACCCCGACCCCAGACCGGACACGCTCAGCCTGGCCGCCATCGAGCGTCCTGAAACCGCCACCTTCCGCAGTCGCTTCGAAGCTCATCAGACCCGCGAAGCCGCTCGACTGGCCGAACAAAAGGCGAAGATCGAAGGCAAGCGACGCGAGTTGCTGCTGAACACCGCCAGTCAGACCCTGGCCGAAGCGATTGAAAGGGCGAAGGCCAAGCGGCACACCGAGGGCTGATACCAGGTTCAAAAGGGGCCACCGTGATCCGTGGCCCATGCCCAGGCCGTATGTGTCAGCAACACGGCCCGGGATCCCGCAATGAGCGCTCTTCCAGTTCGAAACTCTACAGCCAGCCTGTCGCGGTCCGCTCGCCGTAGCGGACCAGTTCGATCGATCAGCGCGCTGGCGCTGGTCTGTTCCCTCGCCGTGCCCGCAGCAGAACTGCATGCCGATCCCGGCCCGCCGCGCTTTGCGGTCCAGGCAGCTGAAGTCCAGCCGAAGGCCGACGCTGGTCGCTTCAGCGTCCTCGCCCAACCCAAGACCAAGGCAGCCGCGCCACGCTTCCAACTGCTGGGCGCCAAGAGCGCGCAGGCCGGGAGTGCCTGCGAGCAGGTCGATGCGCTGTTCATGGACGGCTTCGAGGACTGAAGCCCGGCAGCGCCTCGCTTCAACGAACCGGCTCAGGCCTGGTTCTACTCGTTTCCAACTGCAGACCTTCATACAACCCAACAGCCCAGGAATCGCCGTCATGCCCAGCAAGTTCCCCTTCCGTCACGTCTCAACCGGTCGCGCTCCCTTGCCCATCGCCGGTCTGGCCTTGATGCTGGCTTGCGCCAGCGGTGCTGCCAGCGCCGAGTCCCTCAACTGGCGCGGGGTGCTGGACGATGCCGGCAAGCCTGCCGAGGGCCACTACGACATTCAGGTCAGCCTGCACCCGCATCATGATTCTAAGGACTCGCTCGGCGCGCCCGTAACCTTCCATGCGGTCAGCATCAAGAACGGCCAGTTCGAGTTGCCATTGGAACTTGACGCAACACAGCAGGCCCAGTCCGAACTGTGGCTGCAACTGGCCGTCCGCGACAGCGGTGCTGGCGCCTTTGAAGCCCTGCCCAAGCGCGATCTGGCCAAGGGCAATCCGGCCGCTTGCTGGGGTACCAGCGGCAACAGTGGCTTGACAAACCCCACCAATTTCCTCGGCACGCTGGACAACACACCGCTGAGCCTGCGCGTCAATAACGAACGGGTCGGTGTCTACGCCATTCAGGGATCGGATAGTCCCAGTGTCATTCTGGGCTACAGGTCCAACCAGAGTCTGGCCCAGGGCACAGCCATTGGTGGCGGCGGCTCGTTCGGCAGAAACAACATATCGCGGGACCAGTACGGCACCATCGCTGGCGGTCGCGACAACGTCACCGGCACCGCCAATGCGGATGTCACCGATGCACAGTTCGCCACCATCGGCGGCGGCGAGGGCAACCAGGCGACCGCTACCAACAGCACCGTCGCCGGCGGCGGTGCCAACCGGGCCCAGGACTTCGGTGCGAGCATAGGTGGCGGAACAAGCAACTCCGTCACCGGCTTGACTGGCACGATCGCCGGTGGCAGTAGCAACATCGCTGGCCAACGGGCCTCGGTTGGCGGCGGCCTGCAGAATTCTGCCACCGGCGCTGGCGCGACGATCCCCGGCGGCCTCAACAATCTCGCCAGCGGTACTTCCAGCTTCGCCGCCGGCAACTTCGCGCGGGCCATCCATGACGGCGCCTTCGTCTGGGCCGACAACGTCAACTCCAACTTCGCCTCGGCGCGCCCCAACCAGGTGCGGATGCGCGCCGCCAACGGCATGCACCTGGTCGGCGCCAATCTCAATGTGAATGTCCCCGCACTGGCCGGCACCGATCCGGTCGACATGGTGATCGAGTCGGGCGATGCGCAGATTTATCTGATGAGCGACAACGGCGGTAACTTCGGCTCGGTGCTGGCGCTGGGCGAGGTCAACAACGGCAACTTCGTCAACGGTTGGGGGCTGGTGCGCGAGACCACCGGCAACGGCGGTGATCTGCGCTTCACCTTCGGCACCGACGCCAATACCACGCAGAACACCACCCGAGTCGAGTTTCGCACCAACGGCACTGCGTTCAAGTCCGGCGGCGGCACCAGCTGGGACCAGGTCTCCGATGCCCGTCTCAAGCACGACGTGCAACCGCTGGAAGGTGCCCTGGACCGCTTGCTGCAACTGCGCGGTGTGCGCTTCCACTACAGCGTGGACGCACTGCCCGGCGGCGTGGCGCTGCCTCAGGATGAGCAAACCGGCTTTCTCGCCCAGGACGTCCAGCAAGTCTTCCCGGACTGGGTTCAGGAGAGCGAGGAAGGCTATCTGAGCATCGGCGAACGCGGCACCACTGCGCTGCTGGTCGAGGCCCTGCGTGAACTGAGCGAACGCAACGCGGCGCTGGAAGCCCGGATCGATGCACTGGAGAGTGGTCGCCACTGAGCAATGCCACGGGGCTGAGGGCTGAGGGCTGAGGGCTGAGGGCTGAGGGTGTACGGCCGGGCTGAGGGGTCAGAAGC